>JBFJTQ010000209.1:0-5566 GCA_041625275.1 Binatia bacterium
ACCAATGGCCACCTATCCCTGGATCGATGCAGTGGTCCGGGAAACGCAGGCCTTCATGGGAAAGGACTACTGGCCGTACGGAGTTGAGGAAAACCGAAAAACGCTCGAAGCATTCCTTCGCTATCATTTTCATCAAGGCCTGTCCGAGCGACGCCTCGCCGTGGATGAGATCTTCGTACCCTCCACGCTCGTGAGGTCGAGAATCTAGCCTGCGAGCATATCGGGCCAGAAATGCGGACATTCGACCTTCCGCTGAACCAGTCGGTCTCACGTTACGTTATTGTGAGAAACCCGCATTAGTCGTCATAACCAGTGTCCGGAGATCCCTTCGCCGTCGTACGACGCTGCCATCCGACGAACGACGACGGCGGCCGTATGCATCTCATTCCTGCAGTTCGCAGCCTTGCAGCTTGGAGCCTCAATCCGGGGATTCATTTTAGGGACGTCATGTTCGCGTGTCGTTAGGGTTACATCTTTTCCCCATATGTTGACAGTCAAAATCATTGCGCTGGAGACTCAAAGCAGATAAACCCTAAAGTTAGGGGGCGGGAACTTCCAAAAACATTTTCAATTCGCCGTCGACCTCCTAAAAATCACCCCCGGCTTTCTTACACCGCTGGTCATGTCCGCATGAAAGTAGCGCGTAACGGAGACTCTGCTCTGAACAAGTTGAACATATACCTGCGACGGGGTGTGATAGGGTTGGCAGCCGGGCTGGCAAGCAGCATCGCCTTGGCACTGACACTGAATAACATCAGCTTAGCAATCCCCTTGGGTGCGCTTGTTGGCTTGCTCTATTCCCTTGCCTTTCCGCCGACGCCTTGCGCCTATGTGGACAGCGTCATGACGGCAGGGGCATTGGGAATTCCGCTCTGGGGATTGCTCAGCGTGATTGTGTTTCCGGTCATGGCAGGTCTGCCGCCGCAGTGGACGGCGCAGCAGATGCTGACGATTTTTCCTGAACTGGTAAGTTGGGTGCTCTACGGGGCGGGACTAGGGCTGGCGACTCAGGCTCTCAGCGACATGGCCTTCTGGCGGCTGGGTCCGGAGCCAGCCGCCGCAAAGCCTCCCCCGCCGGACAAGAAACAGATAGTTATCCTGGGGGGCGGCTTTGCCGGGAGCACGACCGCGAAGACCCTGGAGCATCTGTTCGGCGCAGACCGGTCGGTCGATTTCACGCTCGTGAGCGACACCAATGCGCTGCTCTTCACGCCCATGCTGGCGGAAGTCGCCGGGAGTAGCCTGGAGCCAACGCATATCAGCACTCCTCTGCGTACCAGCCTGCGGCGCACCCGTTTTGTTCGAGGCCGCGTGACCGAAATTGACCAAGAGAGGCGGCGCGTTGTCTTAACCGTGGACGAGGGCGGGCGTGGAAATGGCATGAAGGCGGAAAGCCGCCGAGAGCTTTATTATGATCACCTTGTTCTCGCTCTAGGCGCCATGTCCAATTACCTGGGGCTGCAGAACGTCGAAAAACTCGCATTCGACTTCAAGAGCCTCATCGACGCAATGCGCATTCGCAACCACGTTATTGATATGTTCGAGCGGGCCGATCACGAAACGGACCCTACCAAGCGCGAGTCGATGCTAACCTTTGTGGTCGCCGGCGGTGGCTTTGCGGGCGTGGAATTGGCCGGAGCCCTGAATGACTTTGCCCGCGGCATGTTAGCCGACTATCCGAACCTAAGTACCAGCGAAGTGCGCATTATTGTCGTCCATCCGCGCGACCGCATTCTGCCGGAGTTGAGCGAGTCTCTGGCGGGCTACGCCCTGGAGCGAATGACGGCGCGCGGCGTTACGTTCAAACTCAATGCCCGCTTGGCGGATGCCCGACCCGGATTGGTGCTCTTGAGGCCAGAGGAAGAAATTCGCTGCCAGACGCTTGTGTGGACGGCGGGGACCACCCCCAATCCGTTGCTCAAAACGCTACCCGTCGAGCACGACCGTCGCGGAGCGGTGGTGGTAGACAGCACGCTCTCAGTGCCGGGCCATGCGGGTTTGTGGGCGCTGGGCGACTGCGCTGCCATCACGGACTCGAAAACCGGCAAACCCTGTCCGCCCACCGCGCAATTTGCGTTACGCGAGGCGACCACATTGGCAAACAATATTTACGCCAGCATGAACGGGAAGCCTCTCAAGCAGTTTCATTTCGAATCGCTAGGAGGGTTGTGCGTTGTGGGCCACCACACGGCTTGCGCTGAGCTGGCTGTCCCGTTGTTCAGGCACAAGAAGCTGCTGTTCTCCGGTTTGTTGGCCTGGCTCATGTGGCGTGGCATCTACCTATCCAAGCTGCCCGGCCTGGACCGCAAGGCGCGCGTGCTGATTGATTGGATCATCGAGCTGTTCTTTCCGCGAGATATCGTTCAGACCATCGATTTCGGGCAATCACGGCATGTAAATGGAAGTTAAACCGATGGCCGAGGGAGTGGACCCACATGATCAAGGCGGCGGCACCCTCTCTACTATCCTGACCGCAGTCATTCTCTGCGGCAGCATAGGGGTTGTGGGCGGCGTCCTCTGCATGAAGCTCGTTCATGCGTCATTCGCAACCGGTCCATTGCTCGGCGGGCTTTACGGATTACTTTTCGCGCTGCTATGCGCAACCCGCGCCGTCAGTCCGGGCGCGGGGCTGATTTGGGGTCTGGGCTATGCCTTTATCCTGTGGCTTGCGATTCCCGCAGGTGTTTTGCCGTTGTTGATAGAGGACATGCCGGAGATGGGAATGCTCGATTCGGCTCGAGCCCACTTTCCCGAATTGGTGGCGTATGTACTGTGTTACGGAGTGCCGCTAGGAGTGGCATTAGGAATCTGGGGCGGCCTGCGGCCGCAACCGGGTCAGGCTCCCTTCAGTTTGCCGCGCTCTGTCGTGGTTGGAGGCCTGGCAGGGATTTTCGGTGGCTGGGCCTTCGGTAAATGGATGGCGAAGGTGAACTTCTTCCCGCTTATCGCAGGCTTGGTCAATTCCGACTCGTACATGTTGGGCGTCACGATGCATTTCATATTTGCGGTGATCATCGGCGCCAGCTTCGGTCTGTTGTTTCAGCGCGACGTGCGCGGCTACGGATCCAACATGGGCTGGGGCATGGCTTACGGCATGTTGTGGTGGTTCATAGGACCACTCACCGCCCTGCCCATCTGGCAGGGCAACCCTCTGGATTGGTCGTATCAGCGCGGGAGTGAACTTTTCGGATCATTTGTTGGTCACATTGTCTACGGCCTGATTGTCGGCCTGATCTACGCCACCGTCGACCGTTTGTGGGTTGGGTTTTTCACCGAGTCCGATCCAATCAACCGTGAACCGGAAGGACCCGGCTCGCGGTACCTCTACTCACTTCAATGGGGCGCGGTGGCCAGTGTGAGCGGTGGCCTTCTGTTTAGCCTGGTGATGCTGGCCACCGGGGCTCTGCCGAGCGTGGCAAGCCTGGTCGGCGGCTCTTCACCCGTTCTCGGTTTCATCGTCCACATGTGCATTAGTACCCTTGTCGGCATGAGCTACGGGGCTTTATTCCAGCACGAAGCGCCAAATTTCGGATCGGGTCTGGCCTGGGGACTTCTCTACGGCTTGATCTGGTGGTTTGTCGGCCCGTTGACGCTGATGCCGATTTTGCTCGGTGATTCGTTTACGTGGACTGTCGCGGCGGCCGGAGCTCTCTTGCCTTCTCTCATCGGGCACTTATTCTACGGTGCGGGAACTGCCTTCGTCTATCTCCTGTTGGAACGTCGCCACGCCGACTGGTTGCTGCTCGACCCGCGGCTCGCCATCCGGGAAGCGCGCCGCCGACGCCCTGTGGGCACGCCCGCGCCCGCACTTTGGCTGTTCGCCCTGGGACTCGGGGTGTTGCTGCCGATTCTGTTGGGCGGGACCGGCCCAAATACCGTTTCCCCCGGTTATTGATTCCGGGCGATTCAATACTGCTCCGATGGCTTCACTGGGGTTGCCTACTACCGCCCTGTTTATTCGGACCGGTCAAGCATCACGATAACGCGCATTTCACGATCACGTCGAATGAACGGCAATCCCGGTCTTTAAACGGCAAGAGCGTCGCCATCCTACACACGCTGGAAGCATATGGCCTCGGCGTATCGCGATCTTGCCTATTTTTTTGTGCTCCGCAGGGAAAACTTTTCCCCTCGCTCACCATTGCCCTAGAAGGTCTTGGAGTTTCCGCGCACCCGCCGGCGCCGCGACCTCTCCGAGGAGAATTTCCTTCGCGGAAACCGGCTTGCCGTAATAGGCGGCATTGTCTTCATTTCGGGTGCCGATGACCGTTCCCTCCACGGAAAGACCACCGAAAAGTCCTATGCTGCGGCTGTAAGAATACATGACCGACTGCAAGCTAAGCCTGGCCTCGGCATCGCGTCCGACGGGACCCACCGTTATGCTCAGGTTGCCTCCGAGAGTAACGTTGCCGCCTCCCGAAAAGGCTTCCACGGCTGCGGGTGAATTAAGAACAATGACGACCTCGGACACCTGGGCGCCAGCCTGAAAGCCGAAGCCGGCACCGCCCATACCGATGGCCGAAGGCCCGCTCCAGCCTTTTTCCGTTCGCGCGATCACAATGCCTTTGCCGCCTCTGCCCGCAACGATGAATCCCGCTTTCGTCACAGTGATAATCGCCAGGCCTCTGGCATTGCGCAGCACCACGGTTGGAATTGCCTGCTCAGGAATACTTTGGAACTCTTCAATGATCGCCACGGCTTGGTCAACATCGTCCTGAAAGTTGGCGTTCGCGCTGGCGGCACCCAGGCATGTGGCCAGAACGATGGTGACAAATAAAACAAATACCCTCTTCATGTCGCTCTCCTCCTCACTTATTTGGGCTTGGATTGGATTCCATTGTCCGGGTTAATAATCATTAAACTATCGGCAAGCGCCCCATGAGTCAATTGCATCCAACATGGGCAACGGCGCGGGAAAAGCCCCACTGTGCCGGTGCTCAAAGGGCGCTCGATGCTCTCTGTAAGCGACAAACAGGTTGACACCGCTAATTTAGGGGTGGGACAATCGTGAAGATTGTAGGGTAGTCCTTGCCGGGACGAAATCACTTCCACAGACTTTCGCTCGATTTCTCGCTGCGAAACTAAGGGTCGTGTTTCGGCAAGTCGGAGCCGTAATAGGGGCCTGAAATGCAGATTGAAGGAGCACACATCGAACGTCGGGATATTGCCATCCGCATTCTCATTAGTCTGCTGTTGTTCGTGATCACGGAAATATTGAAGGGGGTCCTCGGAGCAATCGTTCTGTTTGAATTGGGATTCGCTTTGATCACCAAAAAGCCTCCGAGCTTTCGAATCAGACGTTTTGCCCACCAGACGCTGAGCTATCAGTCCTATATTCTGCGTTATCTGACTTATAACGAGTCAAACAGACCTTTTCCCTTTTCCGATTTTCCCTCAGAAGTCGAGCCGATCGATGGGAGCGGGGCCAACTTGTAGCGCTTGGACCAGCCGGCGCCACGGAACGAATCTTGCGGGATGCAGAATGCTCTCAGATTCACCGCCCAGATTGATCCGTTTAGGCTTATGCGAAGAGGGAGAGTGCAGCGACGTTTTTCTCGGCGACCGG
>JBFJTQ010000210.1:0-5554 GCA_041625275.1 Binatia bacterium
AAGAATTTATCGTCGTGTACATTACCGCAGGATCAAACGAAGAGGCGGAGCATCTGGCCCGGTCGCTCGTGGAAGAGCGGCTTGCGGCCTGCGTCAATCGTATTAAATCGGTTCAATCGGTCTACCGTTGGCAGGGCAAGGTGGAGCAAAGCGAGGAAGAGCTGCTTGTGATCAAGACCAAAAAATCGCTTTTCCGCCGCTTGGAAGAGAGAGTTCGCGAACTGCATAGCTATTCTGTCCCGGAAGTCATCGCTCTACCCGTCGTCAAGGGTAGCCCGGCTTATCTTCGGTGGCTGGCGGACGAGGTTTCGGGACGCGCGCCGGGACTAAGCGGTGCATTGCGTACCGTGAGGGAAATTTCGGCTGGCGGCGTGATTTACCGCAGGAACAGCGGCAAAATTGAAATTGCGTTGATCCATGTGCGCAATCGCTGGGGGTTGCCCAAGGGGCATGTCGAGGAAGGCGAGAGCATCGAAGAGACTGCACTGCGTGAGGTTGAGGAGGAAACGGGGTTAAAGGGGAAAGTGGTTAAGAAGCTTGGGGACATTCGCTATTCTTACCGGGATAAAACAAAAGATGGTGAGCCGCTGCGCATTTATAAACGGGTGTTTTTCTATCTTTTACGTTACACGAAAGGTGACGTGCAGGCCCACGACCACGAAGTGGACGAAACCCGATGGTTTCCTATCGAAGAGGCGGTTAAAAATCTCAAGTTTGCGACGGAGAGAACCATGGTTCACAGGGCCTGGAATATGCTCACGGCTGAAGAAAGGCA
This sequence comes from Binatia bacterium, assembly GCA_041625275.1. GTDB lineage: Bacteria > Desulfobacterota > Binatia > UBA9968 > UBA9968 > JBFJNS01. The sequence goes on from JBFJTQ010000210.1 coordinate 776, forward strand.
GACGGCTTCAACGGCGCTGAAACGAGATTCGCAGAGTTAATAGTAATCCGGTATTTTCGATCCTGGTCAGGCGCGCGAGACCCACAACTGTGGGCCATGGGGCAGTGCCTTGAAGGCGCCTCAGTCCACGCTGGGCTCGGAATGACAAATTGAAGATCTTAGATTTTCAATTTAAGAATCGCTGTCTGTAATGGCGAAGGGTATGACGGCCGTTTTCAGTCTCACGGTTATCGCTGACCACTTAATCCTGCGGTTTCATGTGGGGTGACATCAAACTTGGATACCGGATCAGTTCAGGACATGGTATGGACGACGCTGATATCAGAGGAGGGAGAAATCTGGAATGAAAGATGGTTTGCCGGGTGGCTTGTTTTCGGTTCCTTACGAAATCGCCGTGGTCCGGCCTTTGCGCCAGACGACTCTCGATGAAAGAGCGGCGGCTCTCAATGGCGCGAATTACAACACCGAGCTGTTACCTCAAGAGATGATCTATGTCGATCTCAAGACCGACAGCGGGGTGAGTTCGATCAGCACAGCGCAGCTGTCGAAGTGGATGGCCTTGGGGCCGCTGGAGTCGGGCATGGAAATGGCCGCGGAAGGAAACAAGGCCTTTATCACGCTGGCGGAGAGCTTCCGGCAGAGTTTCGGGTTCCCCTATATGGTCCCTGTCAGCCAGGGGCGGGCGGCGGAGAGAGTTTGGACAAAAATGCATATCAAACCGGATACCGTGGTACCGGGCAACATGCTTTTCCCTTCCACGCGCATGCACATTGAGTCCAATGGCGCCAACGTCGTGGACGTGATTTCGGAGGCCGCCCACGATCTCTACTCCGATGAGCCGTTCAAGGGAAATCTGGATGTGGGCAAGCTTCAGGCCGTTTTGAATGAACACGGGCGGAGTAAAATTTCTTGCATCTACGTCGAGCTTTGCGTGAACTCATGCGGCGGCCATCCGGTATCGATGGCCAATCTCAAAGAAGTAAAAAGGATCGCCGCGTCACAGGACATACCGGTTTTTCTCGATTCCTGCCGCATCTTGGAAAACAGTTATTTGGTCAACCAGCGGGAACCGGGTTATCAGAATCGTTCGCTCCGGGAAATTGTTCTGGAAACTTGCTCGTTCGCGGATGGCTGCACCATGAGCGCCCTGAAGGATTTTCTCGTACCTGCGGGTGGCATCATAGCCATGCGCGATGAAGCCAGTTTTCAGAAAGCCCATATCCAGAGCTTTTTTAACGGCAGCCAACCGCCGAGCGGCGCGATGGACGCCATGAGAATCGCCATGGACGAGATCCTGGTCGCCGACTCCTATGTGCGCGATCGGGTGGAACAGGTCAACTATCTTTGGCGCCGACTCAAGGGCAGTGTACCCATTCTGGCGCCGGCGGGCGGCCATGGGATTTTCATTGACGCCAAGAGCTTTCTGCCTCATGTTGCGGCCGAGCACCACCCGGCGGAGGCATTGGCGGCTTTCATCTACAATCGTTCCGGAATCCGCCTGACCAAAGGTCCGCCCCCGGCTCCGAGTCAGACAAAACGCGGCGTACAGCTTCTTCGGCTGGCGGTGCCGGCGCGGCGATACCTGCTGGCCCATATGGATGACGTGGCCGAGGCCGTCCTTTACGCCCACGCTCACAGGAACGAAATCCTGGGCCTGAGACGCATCGAGAAGCCGGGAAGGTCAAAATACGACCCGGCCCTTTTTGAGAAGGTTTGAAAAGATGCCGACCGCACCATCAATGCACTATCCAGAAGACCGTCATGTGGGGGCGATATTTTTTCGCCGGGCCGGCGAACTCGGCGATCGCACATTCGTCAAACTGCAGCGCAGCGCACGCTTCGAGGAAATCTCCTGGCGAGACTTTGCCACAAAGGTTGGCAACGCCGGTACGGGGCTTCATGCCCTGGGGTTAGAGAAGGGCGAGCGAGTCGCAATCATCGGGGAAAACAGCCTGCAATGGCTCTGTGCCGACATGGCGACGCTGGCAGCCGGATTCCCGAACGTGGCCATGGCCTCGACCGTTTCCGACACGATGACCTTGAAGATACTGCGGCATGCGGGCTGCCGCGCAGCGTTCGTCGAAAGCGAAAGAATCGTGGGCAAGCTTCTCAATCTCAAGGGACAGCTTCCCGACCTTTGCCACATAATCGCTATGGACGGGGCCGGAGCGGGGCTGCCCTACACGCTCACGCTGGAGGAACTTTTTTGCCGCGGCAGGGGACTGGGGGAAGAACGCCTGCACGAGGTGATGGAGGCCATTCACCCCGACGATCTCGCGACAATCATCTACACTTCCGGTTCAACCGGCGAGCCCAAGGGTGTCATGCGGACGCACAACAATCTTTTGTCCAATATCACCAGCGGCGGAGAGATTGTCGTCAGCGGACCCGAGGAGCTGACAGTGATCGTCTTGACCGTTAACCATCTCGTGGGCCGGTTTGCTTTTCTGAAGAGCGCGGTGACGGGGCGAACTATGGCCATTGTTGAAGCTACGGAGTTAGCGGTGGACGTCAACGTGATTGAGGCTCTCTCGCCGACGGCGATGACGATTGTCCCGCGGGTCATGGAGAGGATGTGGAATAGGATTTTGGACCAGAAAAGCAATCGCGAGCTGTGGGAGCGACTCGCAGAGCTGGACCGGGCGAAGACAGACAAGGGCTCGTTGAATTTCGCCGAAGAAGAGCGATTCGCGGCTCACAGAACAGCCCTCAAGGAATCCGTGAAGCGCGCGCTGGGCGGCAGAATCAAATACATTGCTTACACCGGCGCGCCCATGCCGCCCCGTATCACGCGTTTCTTCGAACTGGTCAGCCTTCCTTTGCTCAATACCTATGGGTCCACCGAGTGCGGCGGGGTCACGCTCAGCGGTATCGGAGAGAACAAGCCCGGCAGCTCAGGAAAGCCCTTTCCCAACGTCGAAGTGCGCATCGCGGACGATGGCGAAATTCTGGTGCGCGGGCCCACGGTGACGCCGGGCTACTTTGACAACGCGGAGGCGACCAGCGAAGCGATCGATGCCGAGGGCTGGTATCACAGTGGCGACCTGGGCCGCATGGATGCAGACGGCTGTCTGTATGTTGTGGGCCGCAAGAAAGATATTTTCTACTGCCCGGATGGGTCCAACGTCTATCCGGGCTTCATCGAGGTGTTGCTGGAAAATGATCCTTTCGTTCGCCAGGCGATTCTGCTGGGCGATCATCGGCCTTTTTTTGCCGCGCTGGTGGTGCCGGACAGGGGAAGGATCGCGGCGCAGTTGAACAAGCAGGTGCCGACATTGACCGATGGCGAGATCCGGAGCTTGCTGCAGACGCGAATTGAAGCAATCAATACCCGGCTCGAAGAAGTCGAGAAGGTGCGAAAATTTGTCGTGCTGCTGCATGATTTTCCAGCAGAAGTCCGAGGTCTGACGTCGATTCAAAAGGTCAAAATCGATCGCAAGGCCGTGGAAGAGCGATGTCAGAAAGAGATCAGCGAAATTTATTCTCCCGCGGCGGAAAGGAGCGGCGCGTGAAACGAGTTGCGCTGGTGACGGGCGGCGGCAATGGCATCGGCCGCGCGGTCGCTCACAGGATGGCCGCGGGGGGTATGGCCGTCGTCGTCGCCGACTGCGACCCTGCGGGGGCGGAACGAGTCCGGGGCGAAATTACGGCTGCAGGCGGGGAGGCCCAGGCCATGACGCTCGACGTGACCAAGGCACAGGAGGTCAAGGCCGTAGTCGCCGAGGTAGAGAAGCGCCACGGGCGCATCGACGTTCTGGCGAACATTGCGGGCGGCAGTTTTTTCACCAAGCGGTTGGAAGAGTTCACTTGGGGCGAGTGGAGACAAGTCATCGACATTAATCTAAAAGGAACCTTCCTGATGTGCCGTGAGGTCGCGCCAATCATGAAGCGACAAAAAAGCGGGCGCATACTCAACACCGCTTCCAATTACGGCATTACAGGTTCCCCCCTGCGCACCCCATACTCGGCGGCCAAGGCAGGGATTATCGCGTTTACGAAATCGCTGGCTTTAGAACTGGCTGCGGACGGGATTCTGGTCAACACCGTGGCGCCGGGGCCGACCGATACGCCGCGGGTCATGGGCAAGGAATCACCGGAGGTGCGCAAACAGCGCTGGTCGATTATTCCGCTCGGGCGGACGGGCCAGCCGGAGGATCTTGCCGAGATGTTTTATTACCTCACGATGCCGGAGAGCGCCTGGATAACCGGGCAGACCTTTCATGTCAACGGAGGGTTGCTGACGCCATGAGACTCAAGGGAAAAATTTCGCTTGTTACCGGCGGCGCCCAGGGAATCGGCCGAGCCATTGCACTTGGTCTGGCAAGGGAGGGCGCGAACGTGGTCATCGCCGACCTTCAGGCGGAGAAAGCCAGGGAAACCGCCGAGGAGGCGCGATCGGTTGGAGTCGAAAGCCTGTCCGTCGAAGTGGACGTCTCCAGCGAGGCGTCGGTACAACGACTGGCTGAACAAACTCTCGCTAGCTTTGGGCGTGTCGACATTCTGGTCAACGACGCCGGTGTGTATCTGCGAGCTCCGGTCATCGAGATGAGGGAGGAAGATTGGGACAGAACCCTCAACGTCAATCTGGGCGGCAATTTTCTGTGCTCCCGGGCATTCGTTCCGTCCATGCGCCAGCACAGGTTCGGGCGCATTATCAGCATCGCTTCGAGCATCGCCCACTATGGCGCTAACGAGGGTGCCCACTATGCGGCTTCAAAAGGCGCGATTATCGGCTTCGTCAAGGCGCTGGCGCGCGAGCTGGGACCGGATGGCATTACC
>JBFJTQ010000211.1:0-5540 GCA_041625275.1 Binatia bacterium
AAGGGGGCATCCAGGATCAGTATGCCGCCGTGTTCGGAGGCTTCAACTTTATTGAGTTTCTCCCGGCTCATGTGGTCGTTAACCCGCTCAGAATCAGCGCCGATGTAATCAATGAACTCCAATACCACCTCCTCTTGTGCTACACGGGCGCGACGCGCCTCTCGGCCCACATCATCGACGATCAGGTCAAACGGTACGAGAGCGGTGAAAGCGACACCTTGCAGTCCTTGCGGGAGATCAAAAGAATAGCGATGGAGATGAAAAATGCCCTTCTGCGCCGTCACCTCAATGAGTTCGCGGAACTGCTGCACGAGGAATGGGAATACAAGAAGAAGACATCAAACGAAATTTCAAATTCCCGGATCGATGAATTGTACGATGTCGCGCGAGCGAACGGCGCGCTGGGTGGAAAAATCTCGGGAGCGGGCGGCGGCGGTTATATGCTGCTCTATTGCCTCTTCGATAAGAAGCACAAGGTGGCCGAAAAACTAAGTGCCTTGGGTTGTACGGTCGCTGACTTCGCCTTTGAGCCGCTGGGGCTGCAAACCTGGATGGTGAATCGTGACTAACTTTGGCATAGCGTTGTTGTCGTTCATCCATGTAAGTCATGGCGTTCATTCGAAGCGGAGCGAAGAAGTCTGCTGACTGTAAGAGATGGGACGGATTACGACAGTCTTTTTGGATCGCGACGGGGTCATTAACAAGAAACAGCCGGAGGGACAGTACGTAACCCGCTGGCAGGACTTTCATTTTCTGCCAAGGGTCAAAGAGGCCTTCAGCCTGTTACGCGACAGGGGCTTGCGGCTCATCATCATTACTAATCAACGAGGTATTGCCCGGGGGTTAATGACCGAAAATGATTTGCAAAGGATTCACCGGCATTTGCTTGCAGAGCTTGCGGCGTGGGATGTGACGGTGGATGCGATCTACTATTGTCCCCATGACGAGGATCAATGTAGCTGCCGCAAGCCGAAGACGGGAATGTTTTTGCAGGCGCAGAAGGATTTCCCGGATATCGAGTTCAGCCGGTCCGTTGTCCTGGGTGATTCACTCGTAGATATAGAAGCCGGCGAACGTCTTGGTTGCCACACCATTCTGATCGCTGACAGGGACCGGGCCAGGACATCAAATGACACGTTAACCCATTATGGTCATTCCTTCGATGGAGTCGCATCCTCCCTCTTCGTGGCGGTGGTGGATTATGTACTCCCGATGATCGAAAGCTAACAACGTTGTTTGTAGGTGTTTGCAGTGCTAACCTTCCAGCTTGGGATGACTTCGTGCCAACGTCATCGCCGGTTCAAAAATCACAGGAGGAGCTATTAATGGTCCTGAGGTCAGGCATCCCCGAAATCATCCAGGCAAAGGGAATCCGTCTTTTGCCAGCATGAGTACCGGGACCGACAACCCAAAGATCAGCATCATCGTCGTCAACTGGAACGGTAGGGATCTTCTCCACGAGTGCTTAGACTCTATTTCCCGCCAAAGCTATGCCAATTACGAAATCATCCTCGTCGATAACGGTTCCGCGGATGGGTCGGTCCAGTTTGTAAGAGGCAGGTTCCCCAGCGTGAAGCTTGTGGAGTTGACCGAGAATAAAGGTTTTACAGGCGGCAATATAGAAGGACTTCGCGTTGCAGACGGCGAGTTCATCGCTCTTGTGAACAATGACGCGTGTGTCGAGGAAATGTGGCTTGAGAATTTAATTCGTCCGATGCTGGAAGATGGTCAAATCGGAATTTGCGCGTCGAAGCTAATCATTGCTGCCACAGGAAAGATCAACAGCGCCGGAGACGGTCTGACAACAGCGGGGGTCGGGTACAATCGCGGTCTCAAGGTCGATCGGTTCTTGTACGACACTCCCGATCTGGTTTTTAGCGCATGCGCGGCGGCTGTTCTTTACCGCAGGCGCATGCTTGATGAGATCGGCTTCCTGGACGAGGAATTTTTTCTCTACGACGATGATACGGATTTGAGTTTTCGCGCCCAGCTAGCAGGGTGGAAATGTCTATACGTGCCGAGCGCGGTCGCTTATCATAAGGTCAACGCGACGTCGGGCCGTTTGAGCGATCTGCAAGTTTACTATCACACGAGAAACCTGGAATTTGTGTGGATTAAGAACATGCCTGCTGGGCTAATGATCCGGTTTGCGCATCATAAACTTGTGCAAGAAATCGGTGCTTTCTTCTATCTGTGTGTTCGTCATACAAAATGGCGCGCGTTTTTTAAGGCTAAAAGAGACGCTCTGGCGATGTTGCCGGCAATGCGGAAGAAACGAGCGGAAATCCAGAAACGACGGCGGGTGTCCAACCGTTACATCAAAGACCTCCTCACTTCGGTTTTTGCCAGAGAAATGGTGCGGCAGAAGGTTCATCAATTGATTCGGGGTTAGTGATATGAAGGTCATTCGGATGGCAATTTACTTGTTCTGCGTCGGCCTTGTTCTCGCCAGCAGTGGTTGCGGACGAGGATCGCCTAAGCTCCCTCCCGTGGGCTTCAAGGTAGCGTTTGGCGAGCACGGCGTGCCGGCTGAAATGGCGGCGGGTCAACGAGTGTTCACCGACATTGCCTTCACGAACATAAGCTCCAGGGCATGGCCGAGCAAGCCTAATCAGAAGGGGCTGAATGCCGTCAACCTTTCATACCATTGGCTGGACGAAAAGGGATCGCCGGTAGTCTTCGAGGGCTTAAGAACCCCATTGCCGCACGATCTCGGCCCTGGCGATTCGGTCCGTGTTCAGGCCGCAATTCAAGCCCCGGATCGATCGGGCCGATACACCCTTGAAGTCACGTTAGTCCAGGAGGGAGTTGCGTGGTTTCCCGATCACGATGGCGGAAAACTCGTGCTCACAGTTAACGTGAAAGACGCGAATGTAACCGGGTCCCGTTCAATCGCAGGCGAGACGACTGCTGAAATGAGCGGCGTGGGGAAGCCAATCAAAAGCCCACCGTCGAAAGTTGAAGTCATCAAACCCCGCCCGGCCAAAGAAGCTATCAGGGAGGCGCCGGGCAGAAAAACCCCGTCTAAAGCTGTGAGTCGCCGGGTCGAAAAAGGGGCCAGAGAGCAAGATCGGCAAGTCGGAGGTTGGTCCGTTCAAGTAGGCTCGTATGCCAACGATCAAGAAGCACAGCATTTCGTCGCCCAACTGAAGCAAAAGGGGTACGATGCCTATGTGGACGAAGCGCAGGTTCAGGGAAAAACATGGCACCGAGTGCGCGTCGGTCGGTTGCCGAGCAGAACGGAGGCGGAAACCCTTCAAAAAAAGTTGCGAGAGGCGGAGGGTTTGAAAAGGACCCTTCTGGCACGACCTCGTTGAGTCCATGCTGCCATGCGGATCGGGTACGATGGGCATCTTGGATGAGTCACAAAGTTTGATGATAAAATTTGACGGTCGTCTCACGATTCGGCACGACACGGAAGGAGCCTGGCGTGCGCTCAAGCAGTTTTTTGGACTACGGGTTCGACACTCGCAGGATCTGGCTCCCTAGATAGACTCAAGCCGATCCCAAAGTGCTCCAAGTGAAACTGAGCCTATGCCTTTGCCAAAGAGAGTTGCGCTGGTTCATGATTGGCTTCTGGCACTGAGAGGAGGGGAAAAATGCCTTGAAGTTTTTTGCGAGCTTTTCCCCGAAGCGGATCTTTATACCCTGATCTACCTTCCCGAAAAGGTTTCGCCTGTTATTCGGTCTGTCAATGTCCGTGGCTCTTGGCTCAATAAACTCCCCGGCGTTCGCCATTATTACCGCTATTGTCTGCCTCTATTCCCAAGCGCCATAGAGCGTTTCACTCTGAAAAATTACGACCTGGTGCTCTCCAGCAGCCATTGCGTAGCCAAGGGAATCGTCCCGCTCGGAGCCCTTCACATATCCTATGTTCATGCGCCCATGCGTTACGTCTGGGACATGTACGATTCCTATTTTGGTTCGGACTCCGGCCGGTTGGCGCGGGCGGGCATGATCTTGTGGCGCCGGTATCTTCAAGCGTGGGATCTCCGTTCATCCGCCAGGGTGGATTTCTTCCTCGCTAACTCCGGGAACGTGGCGGCCAAAATCAAGAAACTATATGGGCGAGAGGCGACCGTTATTCATCCACCCGTTGATTTCGAGCGTTTCTACTTGGCGGACAGGCAGGCGCCCTATTATCTGCTAGTTTCGGCTCTGGTTCCCTATAAGAGAGTTGATATTGCCATTGCCGCATTCAATGAGCTTAAAATACCGCTAAAAATCGCAGGCGATGGACCGTTGCGCAAGAAGCTTGAAGCCATGGCGGAGCCGAACGTTGACTTCTTGGGCTGGGTCGATCAAGAGGCCTTGCCCAGTCTCTATGCTTCGTGCCAGGCTCTTATCCTTCCCGGGGAGGAGGATTTTGGCATCGCGCCGCTCGAGGCGCAGGCGAGCGGCCGCCCGGTGATTGCGTACGGCAGAGGCGGCGTGATCGAAAGTGTGGTCCCACTGCGTTCTTGCGAGGGCTGCGCAACGTCGTCCGGCAGGCCTACGGGGATTTTCTTCCCGGAATTGAGCTCGGAAAGTCTCACGGAAGCGGTCTTATTGTTTCAGCGGAACAAGCATCTCTTCGATCCAGTTTCGATTAGAGAACACGCCTCTCATTTCTCGAGGGGCAGGTTCAAAGCTGCGATGCGGGATTATGTTGAAATGCGGCTGGGCGCGCGCTAAGAGACCTGTTGGAACATGCTAAAGCACCATAGCCAGTTTTTTAAAGGCCTCATGGTCTTGAACGACTTATTCTTTATAAGTCTGGCGTGGTGGTTTGCCTATTTAGCGAGGTTTCACACGAAAGTGTTCCCCGCTCCTGAGTTCTACCTGTTTCAACATTACCTTTTCGCCTGGCTGTTGATCCTGGGTATTTGGCCGGCGGTATTTGTGTTACTCGATCTCTATCGGCCTCGTCGGTTATCGACTCACTGGCGCGAGACGGCGGACATTTTGAAGGGCAGTTGCCTCGCTCTGCTCATTTTTCTGGGACTTATCTTCCTGTTTCGCGAAATCGTTCTTTCCCGAATTGTCGTCGTGCTGTTTTTTGCAGGAGCCTTTGGCCTGCTGAATCTTAGCCGTTTTACGGCCCGCGAGGGCTTACGATTCTTGCGGCGAAGAGGCTATAACCTGCGGCATGTCGCGGTGATCGGAACTCCCGGCCAAGCGTGCCGATTGGTGCAAAAGCTCGAATGGTATCGTCACTTGGGACTTCAGGTTGCAGGCGTTAGCTTTATCGGCGAGGGTTCAACCCTTGAGCCGTTGGTTGGGCAAGAACATTTGCGCAAGAGCCAGGAAGAGATCTTGAGCCTTGTCAGGGCAGGAAATATCGACCAGGTGTTCGTCACCCTCCCCATGGAGGAGGCCTCGAAACTAAAGGAAATCCGGAGTTGGCTGGGCGACGAACCCGTGACGATTTATTTTGTGCCCGATCTAGGCGATTTGATGCTTTTGGGCGGCCATGTGGAAGCCTTCGATGGCTTGCAACTTATAAGTTTGCAGGATTCACCGCTTTACGGCTGGCATGCCGTTGTCAAGAGAATGCTCGA
>JBFJTQ010000212.1:0-5529 GCA_041625275.1 Binatia bacterium
CGAGGGCCTGGCGCATGACATCTTTTCGGTCCGGAGCCACGGAGTTTGGAATGACGGTGGCGTAAAACTCGTCCGCCTCGGCCTTGCGCAGTGCCAGAGTCTTGTCAAATTCCCCGTCGAGGGACTCTCCGCTCGAGGGCGCGGCGTTGCTCAGACGGAGCCGCAGAATCATAGGCGCACCGGGCGCAAGGGTTGCGCGGTAGTGCGCCGCGGCTTTTGTCCCCGAGCCTTGCAAATTGACCGCTTCGGTTTTTCCCTGAACGAGGTAATCGTTGATCCCGTCCTTGGCAAAAGATGAGGTGTTCTCCGCGCCGTAAAGCCTGCGATAGTTCGTTTCATTGTCGGTAAAAAGGATCTCGGGGTTTCCTTCGCAGTAAAGCCAGCGATTTCCGTAGTAATGATGATGGATCTTCAGCGCGGCAATTTCACTGGCCTCCTCGCGCGTAACGCGCGGCTTTCGCGGATCCAATCCCCAAGACCAGGTGTTGCGGAACCACAGGGTCGGGAGCAGGTGCAACTCCGCCGGCTCGGGCCCGCGATTGATTGCCTCGATGCGGATCAGAATGTCCTCCGGATTGGCCTTGGCGTATTCGATGAAGACATCGAAATAGCGGTTGTCGTCGAAAACTCCGGTGTCAATCAGCTCGAATTCCAGATCCCCTTTGCTTCGCCGTCTGTTTTCGTCCGCCAGTCTTGTGTAGGGGAATTCGGCCTGGGGGTATTTGTACAGAAACTTCATGTAAGAGTGCGTCGGTGTCGAATCGAGATAGAAATAATATTCCTTAACGTCCTCGCCGTGGTTTCCCTCATTGCCGGTAAGCCCGAAGAGGCGCTCTTTCAGGATCGGATCTCTACCGTTCCAAAGGGCAAGGGCGAAGCAGATATACTGATGACGATCGGAAATGCCGCCGATGCCGTCCTCTCCCCATCGATAAGCGCGGCTGCGTGCATGATCGTGGGGCAAGTAATCCCAGGCCGTGCCGTATGCGCTGTAGTCCTCGCGCACGGTACCCCATTGGCGTTCCGACAGATACGGGCCCCAGCGTTTCCAGTTGAGCTTGCGCTCACGGTCCTCATCCAGCCTTAGTTTTTCTTTGATCACGGGCGTCCTCTCATTCTTACTCTATTGTGCTGCCTGCGTAATTCTATGGCTCGGCAGCATCCTCGTTCAACCTTAGTGATCCTCGTTTTGATCTGTCCCCCTCGCGCAATATCTCGCAGCAGGTTTCTGCAGAACCGTCACCAACTCCTTTGACTGGCTGCTAGTGAACTCCGGGTTAAGACGGTACGCCCATGAGTTTTCAACCCTTAGATGCCTATTGCATGGGTTCCGATGCTAGTGTCGGCCGTCGGGCGCTCGGCCAGGACGACCCGGTCGAGGCGTATCGCCTCGGCCAATGACCACGCCTGAAACGGGCACCCCCGGGGCGCGTGCGGCGGTTCCGCATCGGCGATTTCCGAGACATGTCCCAAGCCGGCGCTTCGCAGGTGCTCGACGATCGGCGCGAGAAACCGTTCTCGGGCCTCCTTCTTTGCCGCCGTCGTGCCTCCATGGACACGCACCCAGGCTTCCACAAAGGGGCCAATAAGCCAAGGCCAGACCGTTCCCTGATGATAAGCGCCGTCGCGTTCTCGCACGCCGCCCTCGTATCTTCGCACGTAACCGGACTCTTCCGGTGCCAGAGATCGCAATCCCAGAGGGGTCCACAGGCGGCCCTCGACGCTATGGACAACTCTATTTGCCCGTTCCCCGTCGAGCAATTGGAGGGGCAAGCCGCCGACGGCAAAGATCTGATTGGGCCGAAACAATGCGTCGTTCCTACCTGGTTGATGGTCGGCGTCGATCACGTCGTAAAGATAACCTCCCGCCTCATGCCAGAAGCGGTCGCGAAAACTCTCGCAACCTCGGTTAAACGGCGCCCGCCACCACTCCGAGAATTGACTCCCGACCCAAAGGGCGTTCAACCAGAGGGCCTGCACTTCCACGGGCTTGCCGATTCTCGGTGTGACCACCCAATCGCCGACCTTCGCATCCATCCAGGTGAGCTGCACTCCGGGGACCCCCGCCGCGAGGAGCCTGTCTTCGTCCATCCGGATGTTGTAGCGGGTGCCTTGGCAATAGCCAGTGAGGATAGATTCGATGGCCCGCCGGAGGCTTTCTTTTTGCCTTTTTTGAATGCGGCGTCCATGGGCGTCGGCGGCTTCTAAAAAATCATGGACGGCGATGATGTACCAGAGGGAAGCGTCTACCGAGTTGTATTCGGGTGCATCTGCTTGGTCCGGGAAAAGGTTAGGAAGCATGCCGTCCGATACCACCCCGGACCATTCCAGAAGAATGTCGCGGGCATCTTCGAGCCGCTGTGTAGCCAGACATAAGCCGCGCAGCGAGATAAAGGTGTCCCGCCCCCAATCGGTGAACCAGGGATAGCCCGCGACAATTGTCTTGCCTTTGCCGCGTTTGACCAGGTAATCATCCGCCGAACGGTCCCATAGCGGTTCCAGCGACGCGCGTCGCCGGCGTTCGGTAGCGCGGACATGGACCATGATCTGTTCGGCGGACTTATTGGCTGGCAGTGGCTTCTTTGAACCACCCTCGGCGGCGAAAATCAAAACAGCCTCTCCTGTGCCCATATCCCAACGAAGTAAACCCGGCGAGGCCAGGTCTTCACTGAAATCCAGACCGCGGGCTCGCTCCTCCTCATAAATGAAGTTGCGGTACCATTCGGGCTGGTGGTGATACGCTCCGTTGTGTAAGGCGACGATTCCCGGAATACCGTCGTAAGGCGTCCACGTCAGTCCGTGCTCGTGAATGTGCGGCTGAAATTGAAACACCGAGTTTTCATGATGCAGCGAGTGGTAATCGCGTCCTGACAATAGGGGGCGAATCGTTAGCGCGCACTTGGCGGGCGTGGCCAGGCGCCAGCATAGACAGACCATCGACGAGCCCTTCACAACGAAGATCTCTTGATGGATCTTTGTTCCGTCTTCGAGTTGGTACGTCCACTGGGGCCATGGATCACGATGGAAACCTAAAATTCGCCTAAAACCATCGGGATATAGCACCTGCGCAGGATACTCATTCGAAGACAGCGCATAGGTCCCCGCTGAAGTTTCGACAAAGGCTTCGACACCGTTGACCAGGACGATGCGTCCGGCCGGCGGCTTGGTGGCCGTCAGCAGCAGGGCATGGTAGCGGCGCGTTCGAATTCCGCAGACCGTTCCGCAGGCGAAGCCGCCGAGACCGTCGGGTTCGAGCCACTCATCGTTTTTCATTTTCTCCAAACCGCTCATGAATTTCTGCTCCCAGGAATCGGTTATTTCTCCGTCACCTGCAACCCATGACCATCGGGGTCGCGGGCGAGAAGACTCTTCATGAATCCAAGGGTCTTGTCGGGAAACTCAATGACTCCCGGCGACACGAAGCGCGCTCTTGCTTCGATCATTTGTCGTGCGGCGCCATCCAGGTTCGGTGTCACAAGCGTCGTCTGCCAGTGCCACAAATCGTTGGCGCGCGAGTCCACGGGAGCCGGCCTGCCGTTCGTAGGAGCGATGTACTGAAGAAACTCGATGCCGGGGCCTGCGGCGGCCCGCATCGTGCTGATATGCAGGCGCGCGCCGAAAACATTGTTCAGATATTCCTGCTCGATGCCGTAGTTCGTGCTTTCGCCTGCGAGCCTCAAGCCGAGGAGGTCGCGATAGAATTTTAGACTGCGCTGGGTATCAGAGACGACAATTGCCGTGTGATCGATGCCGAGAAACAGCTTGCCAGTCTTTTTCTGCCAGCGCGGGTCGCCCTTGCCCGGCGGAAAATAAATGATTTCCAGATTGTGACCGTCCGGATCCTTAAAATAAAAGGCGCGAATGCCGGCGGCGGCCTTGTTCCAATCTGGGAGGAGCTGGGGGCCGGTGGAGGCGTGCCTAACCCGATGGCTGCGCAAGTGCTGATAAGCTTTGTCCATATCGCTCACGACCACCGCGATATGTTGAAACCAGTGGTCATTGCTGCGGGAATCTACGGGAATCGGTCTTCCCGAAGGCACGAGGTATTCCGTCAGGTCGATCCATTCGTCGCCCAGGCGCATGCGCACGACGCGCATGCGGGCGCCGAAAATCCCCTGCAGCCTTTCGTACTCTTTGCCCGCGACTTCGACGTCGGACACCTTCTCAAAAGATAAGACCTTGGAAAAGAAATCTACGGATCGGTCCATGTCCGAGACGGTCATGCCGACGGCATCCACGGACCGGATGAGCTGCGCCAGGGCCGCAGCCCGGGCGCCCGCGAGCAGGCTCACGATCGCGAGCAGGCTCACGATCCATGCGCCGCCGCGGCTTTGATACCTGCCACGCAATGTCATGCCGGCTCCCCCCGCCTTCCTATTTCAGTCGTTGGATCAAATGATCACCCACCCGCAGCGCATTCGCCATGATCGTCAGCGCAGGGTTGACCGCGCCGCTGGAGACAAAGAAGCTGCCGTCGACGACGTAGAGATTATCCACGTCATGGGCTTTGCAATGCATATCGAGGGCGCTTGTCTCGGGATCGCTGCCGAAACGCACCGTGCCCACCTGGTGAGCGACGCCGGCCAAAGGGATCCGCTGGCCAACGTATAGATTGCGGGAGAAAAGGCCCTCGTGGCACTCGTGACCGTGGACTTTGCATTTGCTCTGTCGTTTCATCATCTCCTTCAGCTTGGCGATCAACCGCTGATGGCCCTCTTCATTGTTCGGCCTATAGCTGAGGCCGATGCCGCCGTTGGCATCGAGCGTCACTCGGTTCGCCGGATCGGGTAAGTCTTCCGAGGTTAGCCAGAAATCCAAGGAATGTTTGGCCATCAGATCGAGCGTCCATCCCGGAGTCAGGGCGGGAGCGCCTCCCTTGAGGGTTTCGCCGTCGAGCTTCCCGACGAAGGAAATGTGGCCCATCGGATACTGCCACTCCTCGCCGCCGAAATAGAAGTCGTTCAGTGACAGCGACTTTTGAAAAATCGTCGGGTTGGGACATTTGGACAAGGCCATCAAAACGGAGTTCACATGGCCCATGTAATGGCGGCCGACGACACCAGAGCTGTTGGCCAATCCGTTGGGGTGTCTGTCGTTGGCGGAGCGCAGGAGCAATGCCGCGGAGTTGATGGCGCCGCAGGCGCCAACGACCAGGTCGCCGTGGAATTCTTCGCGCGCCCCGTTGCGCTTGACGGCGACCTTGGTGACCTCCCGGCCCGTTGCGCTGGTCTGCAACCGCTCAACGTACGACTCGGTGAGCAGCGTTACATTTGAATGATCGAGCGCCGGGTCGATGCCGCATACCTGCGCGTCCGATTTGGCCTCGATCAAGCAAGGGAAACCGTCGCATGTCTCACAGCGGATACAACGGCTGGCGCGCGGGTTTTGCTCGTTCAACATCACACCGAGCGGGGTGTGAAAGGGACGCAGACCGAGGCGCGCAAAGTCGTCCGAGAGTTGCTGGATGCGCGGCTCATGGCTCACCGCGGGATGCGGGTAGGGACCGCTCCGCCGCGGCTCGGTGGGATC
>JBFJTQ010000213.1:0-5523 GCA_041625275.1 Binatia bacterium
CCCCCAGGTCTTTTTCTTTTTCGACCAGGTGAACCTCATGTCCCTGGTTGGCAATAGAGAGCGCACAAGTCATGCCGGCGATTCCTCCGCCAACTACCAACGCCGACTTGTTGACCGGCAGATCAAATTCCTGGAGGGGTTCCAGAAGACTGGCGCGCGCCACCGACATGCGGATAATATCCTTGGCCTTTTGTGTGGCTTGTTCCTTCTCTCTCGAGTGAACCCAGGAGCAATGTTCGCGAATGTTCGCCATGTCGTAGAAATATTGATTGATGCCTGCCTCGCGAAGCGTGTCGCGGAACAACGGTTCAAGCGTTCGGGGCGAGCAGGCGGCAACCACTACTCGATTAAGCCCTCTTTCCTTTGCCAAATCTGTGATTTCTTTCGCGCAATTGGCGGCGCACGAAAAGAGTTGCTCCTGAGCGTAGACGACATTGGGCAAGGTCTTCGTATATTCGACCGTGGAAGGAACATTGACGACCCTGCCGATATTCGCCCCACAATGACACACAAAGACTCCGACTTTCGGGTCTTCTTTTGCGACATCCCTTTCCGGCGGATAGACTCTTTCTTTCGTCAGCTTCCCGCGCCGAAAGTCGAGGAGTTGACCGCTCTGAGAACTGGCTGCGCTGGCGGTAAAAACCGACTCGGGAATATCAGTGGGCCCCTTGAACGCGCCACTGATAAAGACTCCCGGGCGAGTCGTCTCCATCGGATTGACCGGAGTGGTCTTGCAGAATCCGTGGGCATCGAGTTCGATGCCGAACTTGCTCGCCAGTCCCTCGGCGTCGGCAGGCGGATTCAATCCAACGGACAAGACCACCATATCGAATTCCTCTTCTTGGACGCCATCATCGGGCGTGGAATATCGTATGGTGACATTCTTGGTTTTGGGATCCTCTTTAACTACGGATGTGTAGCTTCGGATAAACCGAATCCCTGGCAGTCTCTCCGCTCTTTGGTAGAATCGCTCAAAATCCTTGCCATAGGAACGAATATCGTTATGGAAGATCGTGCAATCTGCGTCGGCGTTATGATCTTTCGTTAAGATGACCTGCTTTTGGGTATATGTGCAGCAGACGGCTGAGCAATAACTGTTACCACCTGCGGGGTTGACCTGTCTCGAACCGACGCATTGAATCCACGCGACTTTGTGCGGATGCTTCTTGTCGGACGCGCGCAGGATTTCGCCTTCATATGGACCCGTGGCGCACATCAACCGTTCATAGTCCATGCTGGTGACGACGTTCTGCAGCTTGCCGTAGCCATATTCGTTTCCCACCTTCGGATCGAATGGCTCCAAGCCAGGCGAGAGAATTATCGCTCCGACATTCAGTTCTAACTTCTTTGGCGTTTGATTGAGATCGATCGCGTCATTCTCGCATACGGTCGCGCAAATGCCGCATTTCTTTTCTTTGAGATAAACACAAGATTCGTCTATGTACGTGATCAGTGGAATGGCTTGCTTGAAGTAGATATGTACGGCTTTGTTCGTCGATATGTCCTGATTGAAGCGATCAGGATATTCGACTGGACAATATTCTACACAGGTCGTGCAAGCTGTGCATTTATCCTCGCGAATATACCTGGGCTTTCTAACCAGCGTTACCTGAAAGTTTCCCGCGTCCCCCTCGACGCGATCAACTTCAGTATAGGTTAGAACCTCTATGTTGGGATGCCGGCCGACCTCGACCAGTTTGGGCGCGAGAATTCAGATCGAGCAGTCGTTGCTGGGAAAGGTCTTGTCGAGCTGCGCCATGTGACCGCCAATGGCGGGCGCCTTGTCAACCAGATAAACCTTGAAACCCGCTTTGGCAAGATCAAGCGATGCTTGAACGCCGCTGACGCCGCCGCCGACAACCATCACGTCGCCGATATTATTTTTTGCCAGCCGCGTGCGGAGCCGCGCGATGTGTTCGTTTTCCATACTCTTATGTCCTCATTATCTACCCAGCCACGTTGTCATTCCGACCGGAGCGGCCCTGCGAATTGTGTTCCCGCCAGGGCAGGTGGAGATCTCGCCGTCGCTTCCGCGAGATTTCTCGGCGCGCACACCGCGTCTCGAAATGACAGACTGAGTCGTTACCTTGCTCAAGTCACTTCCTGGAGAATCTCCGTGATGTCCTTGATTTGTGTGGACTCACTATCCTTCTGCGTCAATCGGCTATCCTCGAATTGGGTAATGCAATACGGGCAGGACGTTGCCAACACCTCAGCCCCAACCTCGCGCGCTTGTTCCAGCCGGAGGTTGGAGAATCTTTCCTTTTTGGCGGTCTCCATCCAAATTCGGCTGCCCCCCATTCCGCAACAGAGACTATTCTGCCGGGACTCGGACATCTCGCTCAGTTCCAAACCCGGTATGCTCTTCAACGCCTCTCGGGGCTCATCATATATTTGATTATGCCGACCCAGGTAGCATGGGTCGTGATAAGTGACCTGCTTCTTATATTCCTTGGTGGGTTTGAGCCGCCCTTCGTTAATGAGTTGGGGGAAATATTGGGAGGTATGGACCACCTCGAAGTTCACCTTGAACTCGGAATATTCATTCTTGAAGGCGTGGTAGCAGTGCGGGGAAGAAACGAGAATTTTCTTCACTCCGTTTTCGATAAACGTCTTGATGTTCTCCCGAGCCAGGCGTCTGAATAATGTCTCATTCCCGGCTTTGCGGACACTCTCGCCGCAGCACATCTCCTTGGCGCCCAATATCCCAAAATCCACTTCCGCCTTGGTGAGGAGATCGGCAGTGGCTTGCGCGACCTTCTTCAATCTTGGATCGTAACTGGTATAGCAGCAGGAGAAATAGAGGACCTCAGTGTCCTCGCTGAACTCTTTGACTCCCAGGTCTTTTGCCCAATTTGCGCGATCTTGCGGTTCTTGTCCCCACGGATTGCCGACACTGGCAATGCTGGTCATGAAACCGCGAAGATTGGGGATGCTTGTCGGAACGACGCCGTCCGGCACCAAGACGCGGCGCATCGCCCGCATCACGTCAATTATTTCGACGCCGCGGGGGCAGCGCTGAACGCAATTGCCGCAGGTGGTACATAGCCAAATGTCTTCCGATTCGAACGGAACCACGCCGAATTTTGCCTGATTGATGATTCTGCGAACGGGAAATCTTCTGACGCGATTCCACGGACACACCGTATCGCATTTGCCGCATTGATAGCAGAATTTATCGGCGGCGCCGCCCGCCTCTTTGATGCCATCAACTACCACTTTGTAGGGAGATAAGGGTATCGTCTCCATCTTATTTTGCCTTCAGCTTAGGATCGTTGTTCATACGCTGTCACCCTCGTTGGGTGTTTGAAATCTGCCCAGTCCCTTAGCAGGCTGCTGAAAAAGGCTCATCTGCGTCGTTGCGCTCAATCGCCTCGCTACAACGTACTCGCTATGTACGCCTCCGCTCGTCGATTTTTCGCGCGCCTCGCATCTGAAACTTTTTGAGCAGCCTGCAAACAGAGTTTTTCATCAACCTGTTAGCGATTCAGCTCTGGTTTTTCATCCTTCTGCATCATCCGGGCGACGGAATCGAGCAGCTTGTCCATACCGTATTCATTGGCCAGAAACTCCAATCCCAGCTCCAGTTTGCCCTGTTCCACCTTCTCCGGTACCGCCTCCTCCCGCTCCTCGTAGATCAAGGCCTCCGCCAGGCACCAGCGGACGCACAGCGGCTCCTTCAGATCCGGTTCGCTTTCACACATATCGCAGCTAAGGGGCAGCCCCGAATCCGGCTCCTTGAAATCGTCCCGGGACGGACAGGGGGAACGGCAAAAGGCGCAGTCGTTGTATACCTTGCCGTTCATAGTGTACTTGTTCCGCCCGTAGCATTCGCCCTTGACGTATTCGCCCGCATACACGGGCACGTAGATGTCATCCAAGGGTTGGCGTATCACGCGGATCCGTGACCGAGCCGGATTGTTGCTGCTGTATTTCGGCCGCGCATGCAGGGCGGAACAAATGACTTCACAGGCGCGGCAGCCGTTGCATTTGTCCACGTCCACGTGGATGGACTTGACGATCCTGGTGACGATCTTGGCTTTCTTTTCAGGCACGGTTCTTTACTCCACAGACTGAGCTGCGCTGCTCGAGGCATCGGCAGCCGTCGATGAACCAGCGGTCTTTTCTTCACCAAGGATGCCGCGCCTGACAAACTCATCGGCGACATAGTCCAGGCCCAGTTCCCGCAGTGATTCCACGGTCGGGATGCCGTCCCCGTTCCAGCCTTTGAACCGGTAGTAGGCGTCCAGCAGTTCCTTTTCCAGTTCCGGGAACCGGTTCTTCCAATGATTCGCCGGCGGCTTCTCGTCCTCCCGGCGCATGCCGCGCCGGATGTTGTTGGCCCGGACCAGTGTCCGGTAGCGCTTGGCTGCCTGGGATAGCTTGTCTTCATCCATCTCGATTCCGGCGCCGGCGGTAATGAACTTCGGGTAGTTATGGATGTGATAGGGCGGCTTCAGGGGAAACGCCGACAGCCCCGCGCACATCCCCAAGGCGTCATCGATGTAGTGCATCTTCTCCTGCCAGTCGACGATATCGCAGCACATATCCACGGTGGGATAGTAGGGCATGGAGTTTTCACCCCGGGGATTCCAGTCGAGGAAATACTGCTTGAACCTGTCGTCCGGGACCTGGAACCAGTCCTTGACGAATTCCTCCCGCTGCTCCCGTTCGGGAAACGGCGCCTGGGGGAACTGCCCCTCGATCTGGGTGATGTTGAGCTTCTCGCCGGTGCAATACATGAGGAAGTAAATGGGATTCAGCATGGAAAGCTTGAGCGGCAGCTGCTCATGCTTCTTGATACAGTTGTGGGCGAAGGGATCGGCTTCCGTACCGATGGCTTTCGCCGCCCAGTAAGTACCGTTGGCCAGCACATCGCCGATGCCTTCCCGCCGGACGATTCGGTCCAGCAGCCAGTAGAACCTGCCTTCGCTGTCTTCCGGCATGCCCGGGAATTGGTCATTGGTCAGGATGCCTTTTTCCAGCAGTTCCAGAGCCATCGCCATCACCTGCGGCGCCGTAAATCCGTCCACCCCGTACTCGGTGGCCCGCTGGGCGATGCGCATGCCGAAGTCCAGATCCGAATAGGCCGCCATGGTATAGGTCAGTTTGGTGAAGCATTTCATCATGTAGGTGGGCAGCCCAGGGATGTCGATGGTGGCGCCGCATTTCATCGGGCAGTTGTGACAGCTGATCAGGCGGGTGCGATAGTTCTCCATGGTCGCGGTCCAACGCTTTTCGATGTCCTCGTTCCAGAAATCCTTACGGCGGACCCGCGAGTTGCCCCACATGAAGTTTTCCGTATGCCACTTTTCATCATGGGTGGCCATTTCCTGGGGTGAACCGAGGCCCTGCAGGATCGTCATCACTCCCTTGATCGGGTTAGCATTGCGAAACTCGATGTACTCTAGCACCTCGTTGCACAGCTGCATGTATTCCGCCGGCCGGGCGATATTGATGTCGCCGGTGCCGCGCACGGCGATGGCTTTCACGCCCTTGTCCCCCATGACGGCGCCGATGCCC
>JBFJTQ010000214.1:0-5507 GCA_041625275.1 Binatia bacterium
ACCGGCGCCGACAAAGCGGAAAGCTTTGTCGTCGGATAACGTTGTGTCGGCGTACTTGCGGGCATGATGAGCATGGCGGGTTGTCCGGTCGGCGGGCAAGAAAATTTGCCAGGGCGATTCTGGGGAAGCTGTCTGCAGAAGTCCCGCCCAAGACCCTTTTATGCCGTCCAGGGCAGCGTGGGCCACCAGGTCTGGCCGCCCATGGGCTTGCAAGATCTTAGTGGTAAAGTAGCGCTCCTCCTCGACTTTGGTGCTAGTGATAATATGCGCGCTGATATGATTGAAGACCTCCGCTGCGAGGATGCTCGTGCGGTAGGTGATCAAACCAAAGCTGCCAGTCTGGCTCTCAAGGTGTTTGATGCAAGGGCTTGAGGCGTAAAAGAAATAGTGGGCCTCGTCAATCAGAACCCAGTGAGGAATACCGGTGGCACTTCGGGTTTCCTGGAGGGCTGCAAGCAATTGGTCCACATAGTTGACCTGCTCCCGTGGCGCGAGAGAGGACAACCCGAGAATAAGACTCAAAGGTTCTGCAGCTATCAGCTTGGCGGCCGCATGCGGTGTGGGCACAGCGAGGTCCTGACCAAAGGTCACGATTCCAGGACGCTGACCTAACTGCGCATGGTCCCCCTCCGGGTCGATTACACAGATACGGTAATTTTGCTCAAGCAACTGCTCCGCGATCAAACCGGCAATCCAGGACTTGCCCGAACGCGGGTCACCGCTGACGACAAAATTCACTCCCGACGTCGGCAAAGCAGCAATCTTGCCGCTGCTCGATTTGCCCAAAGCGATTGTGCGACGCGGTGGCGTAGGAAGAGTCCCGCCTCCATCAAGCAGCCTGCGAATGTAAAGAGCCACACCCGCGCCGCCGGGCTGCGAAATCCGGTCATCGGCCGAAGCCATCACCGAAGGGATCGAGCCTCGAGCGGCCACACCGACCTCCGCACTCATGAGCATCGGGATATCGTTTTCCGCGTCGCCGAAGGCAACCATGTTGCGCTCGGAGCGGCCCAACGCAGCGAGCGCGCAACGGATGCCCGTTGCCTTGTTGATTCCACTGGGGAGAACCATCAAGGCGGCCCGATTGAATATCAATTGCCCGTCTATCCCGATGCGGCGAATCAGGTCGAGCAACGGCTTGGCGTGTTGTTCCCCGGTACCTACGATCACTGAACCGGTGTGAAAGGGGATGCCCTCGGCACGCAGCGCGCCCAAGAACTTTTCCGTAGGCGGCTTGCCCAGTTGAATGATGCGGCCGACACCGCAGAGACACACCACCGCGCCGTTTTCCGCCACCACCGCGTCGAACGGCGATTCTCCCTCGCAGGCGCGCTGGACATCCTCAAGCACGCGACCCGTCGCCAGAAGCGTAAGGATGCCCTGCGTCCGCGCCGCCGCCAAAGCCGCGTAAAGTTCGGGGGCGGGGTGACCGTCGGTTGCACTCGTGCCGTCGAAGTCGCAAGCAATCACCCGACAATACACCTTACACAGCCCCCGCCAATTTTCGATCGCTCAGGCAGCTCTTTTTTTTCTTTCCTGAGCGAGCCGCACGACGCGGGGCTGAACGATCCGCTCAAAGTCCTTGTAGCGCAGGCGAATCGTCTGCACATGATTACCGGCGTTGAAGAAGATGAACTCGTCTTGCTCTAGAGCCGGATCGACATAAACGGGAAGTCCGAAAAGATTCCCGAATGGCGGCATGGCTCCGATCTCACAATCGGGAAACCGGGAGATGAACTCGTCCTCTGTCGCCAGTCGTACCTCGTTCGCGCCAAGGCTCTGCTTGACCGTACTTAAGCTGACTTTTTGAGTGCCCATCAACACGCTCATGATAAGCGCGCCATCGACTTTGAGCATCACCACCTTGGCCAATTCATTCCCGGAAACATGCTGTTTGGCCGCGATCTCCTGCGCCGTATATGCGAGTGCGTGGTTGTAAACCTCATAAGAGACTCGCGCTTCATCGAGCATTTCTTTTAATCGTCGCATGATTGGCATACGCCTCTCCTTTCCCTTCTCTCTTTGCGCCCAGGTTTTCGCCCTTCTCCGTCAACCCCTTCCCCGGAATGCGAGAGTAACGAAACCTCAATCAGTCAATGAATACACCGATACCCGTTAGCAATAAACTGAAGGCGCAAAAATCGTGCCCGATGTGGTTGATCTCACGTGGTCAAAATTTCACCAGATGGCTACTCGACGGGCTGAATCAAATCCTTTTGCCATGTAGTCTTCGCTTTTCACTCATGAGAAGAGATTATGCTTGATTTCTCACAGCTAAGAAGCAATGATCATAGTGCAAACCCAGGGCGCTAAATTTGCTGAAAAATCATATTTAAGCCCGTCATTTGTCTGGTCTTCTATGGCACGTCTCTTGCCCATTATCAGAGTAATGCGCACATGTATCAAGTCCAACCCTGGCTACTAATCGGGAGGTAAGTCATTTATGGAGATTCCACTAAAAGTTACCTTTCGCAACATGCCGCCATCGGCAGCCATCGAGGCCAACATAAGAGAAAAGGCGGAGAAACTCGAGACGTTCTATGATCGAATCATGAGCTGTCGCGTTATCGTGGAGGCGCCGCATCGCCACCACCGTAAAGGGAAGGCCTATCTGGTGCGTATCGATATTACCGTGCCAGGCGGCGAATTGGTGGTCAACCGCGCTCCCAAGCGCCTGGATGCTGCAAAACTGCGCCGTTCAGAGAGTTCCGGGACTGAGGTCATCGAAAGCCATGAGCCGAGCAAACATGCTGCGCACGAAGACGTCTATGTCGCGATCCGCGACGCCTTCAATGCGGCGGGGCGCAAGTTGCAAGACTATGCGCGGCGGCAGAGAGGTAAGGTCAAGGTACATGAATCCGTGGCGCATGCCATGGTGAACAAAATATTCCCCGAAGAAGGATTCGGCTTTATTCAGACTCCCGACGCGCGTGAGATCTATTTCCACAGGAACAGCGTCCTCCCCCCCGGCTTCGATCGCTTGCAGGTTGGCACCGAAGTCTGTTTTTCTGAAGAACAGGGGGCCAAGGGTCCGCAAGCCAGCACGGTCCGCTTGGTAAAGAAACAGGCGGTCGCAAAATGACAGGCGTCACATGATCGACGAAATCTTTGTTTGCCTCGACGGTTCGTCATGGGCGGAAAAGACAGTCGCCATGGCCGGCTGGATGGCTCAGGCCATGGGAGCGAAACTGATTTTCCTCAGAGTCGTTGCAAACGCCGATGAGGTGGCGGCCGAAGAGAGTTATATGCGCGATGAAGCACAGCGCTCCGGAGCGCACGTGCGGTTTGTTGTATCGCAGGATGCGGCTGGCGCCATTCAAGAAGAGCTGAAAAAAAATGTGCATGCAGTCGCCATTATGGCGACCCACGGGCGAACCGTGTTGACGGAGGCCTTATTGGGCAGCGTGGCGTTGGGTGTGATACGAGGAGCAGCGCGCCCGATTATACTTTACCACCCTTCGCGCGGTGATCGCGGTGCACCCGTGAGAATTTCCACAATCCTATTGGCCCTAGACGGCAGTGCTTTTTCCGAGCGTATGATTCCGTTTGCGGTCGAGGTGACGCAGTCCCTCTCGGCTCGACTGCAATTGATTCAGGCATTGCCGCTCCGCCCACAAATCCCGCCGCTGCCCGACCAAGCCCGCAGTGACATCCTGGAGTCCTCCTATGTCCATCGACAAGCCGCTGAAATCAAAAACGCGTACGCCATAGACTGCGACTGGGAGGTCATCCATGGGGAGCCTGTGGAGGCTATTTGCCGATACGTTGACGGAATACCGGACGCCATGTTGGCTCTGACATCTCACGCGCGCGGTGGCTTGGAGCGGGTCATTTTCGGCAGTGTGGCTGCCGCATGTGTCCGCAAGGCTGGGGTGCCAATTCTGATTTATTGGCCGCAACCCTGAAGCAACAAGAGTCACCTTTTTTAAGCACCTCGGTCATCAAGGTGGCCTCTCCGTAATCACCAAATTGACCATGGGCACGAAACCCGAGCTAAGGTCTTGTTCATTCACGACGACGGTCGGGCTCTCGCCTAAGTCTGGAGTCGGCCTGGCGGCGACTATTCATCCATCGCGCATTCCGTAGTTGCAAACGCCACGTGACGCAGGCCCGGGGTAAGGCCGGAATGGCGAGGCCACCTATGCGGGAAGGTTCGCAGTCGTTGTTGCACGCTGGCGAGCCATGCGCCTCACTGTGATATTGCAGGGCTCCGTAGCAGCCATGCTCGTCCGCTCAGAAGCAGTGCAGTCGCGCACTGTCCTCGCCACAAAATCTCGCCGCAAGGTGAGACGAACGGGTCGGACCTGGACCTTAAGCAGCTTTCCCCTGCGAACCCGGGCTGATCTGTGCGCCCTCGGGGAACTCATCGCTCCATGAAAACCCCACCCTGAGCCGCCGCGCGACTCTTCGCCGCGAGGAGAATTGCCGCAGGTACAGCCATGATCACGCCGCCTGTCTGCGCAGACCTTGCGGGCGCCGTGGTTTCCCTTGCATAATCGCCTTGACTCTCCAGTCCTGAATCCCCTGCCGCACATACTGCGGATCGAGCCCCAGCAGCTCGCAGATGTTGTTGAATGAGAAAATCCAGTCATTACCTTGGTGCATGATCCATTGCTCCGCTTCGTGAAACCTGTCTTTCCTCACTCGATCCCGCGCCGAGAAGTGCTTTTGATACGACATAACCGCATCTTGGAGTACGGCCAGCAACAGGGCCTTCTCGGGCTCCAAGGATTCCGAGCGGCGCAGCGTATCGAAATAGTGCTCCTGGATCGCAACGTCGGATCCGAGAAGAGATAAGATTTTCTCTTGCATCTAACACTCCTCCCGCTAGCTGCATTCGGTTGCAGTTTGCGCAGTAACCATCCGGCCCCCGCTTGGGAAGGCTCGCAACGCATATGCCAGGAATTCTTCTCGTTTTACGCAGCCCGCTTCGCACGACTGCTACTGGGGGTTTTGTCGCTTCGCAACCCTGCAAAAGAACATGCGCAGGTTCCGGATGACGCAACAGTTAAAGGGCGCGCATTGCGTGGCATGACCATTGCGTTCCGTCATCACGTGGGCGCCCCCAAGTCTTCCTCGGGAGGCCGCTATGGCAAGCCGATTAGCAGGCAATGACCTGGCGCACGTAACGACTGGGCCGATATGGTTGCAAGGATCAGCGCGAAAACATAGCCAGGATATTCCGCTTGTGCCCGCCAACTTTCCCCGTCACGCCATCCACACGGCTTACGAGCGTGATTCGCTGGGGGGAAACGCGCATGAGGATACCCGACCTCCGCTGACAGGGGGGGCGATTCTCCCCTCGCCCACGGTTGGGATGGAACAACAAACGGGAGAATGCCCTCATGGCCAAAAGACAGAATGATCTTATCTCTTTTCCCATGCACCTCTCCCATGAGGTGGAGCGTTTATTTGATGAGATGATACACCGCCCTTGGGGATTCTGCCGCGAGGTTCGCGGCTGGAATCCATCGGTGGACCTGTACGAAACACCTGACGCGTTCATA
>JBFJTQ010000215.1:0-5496 GCA_041625275.1 Binatia bacterium
ACTCGTGCCAATGGGAGAAAAAATTCACGAACAGTGAGGTCATAATCCTTTTCTAATTCCTTTTCAACAAAAAAATTCCAAAAAAAAATTTTCTCTGCGCTTTCAACCACCTTGACACACCACCAAGCCGATGTTACGTCAATGCTTCCGACGATGAATCGCAAGTCTCAAAGGCTGTATGCCTCAGCAGCGTCTAAAATCCCCGGTGGAGTGAACAGTCCAGTGCGAGCGTGGAAGGCTGTCGGCGGCTCGCCGCTTTTCGTTGCTCGTGGTAAAGGGCCCTACCTTTGGGATGTAGACGGAAAAAAGTACATAGACTTTGTCTGTTCCTGGGGTCCGCTCATTCATGGCCACAGCTGTCCTCAAGTGCTGCAAGAAATCCAGCGCGCCTCACTGCGAGGAACGACATTTGGCGCACCGACCGAGATCGAAGTTTCGCTCGCCGAACTGGTCTGTCGGTTGGTGCCATCCATGGGACAAGTCCGTTTGGTAAGCTCAGGAACGGAGGCGACGATGAGCGCCATCCGTTTAGCCCGCGCTTTCACCAAGCGCACCAAGATAGTCAAATTCGACGGGTGTTACCACGGGCACTCTGACGGGCTTTTGGTTAAGGCGGGTTCAGGCATAGCGACATTAAGTTTACCCGACAGTCCGGGCGTTCTGCCGTCGGTTGCGGCAGAAACATTATTTGTTCCCTTTAACGATATGTCGGCGCTGCGCGATGTGTTCGCGCAACATGGAAAAACTATTGCCGCACTCATCGTGGAGCCCATTTGTGGCAACATGGGAGTGATAGCGCCAAGGCCAGAATTCCTTCCTTTTTTGAGAACGATTACACGTCGCGCCGGAGCTTTGCTCATTTTCGACGAGGTCATCACGGGTTTCCGTGTGGCACTGGGCGGCGCGCAAGAGCTCTATAAAGTGACGCCAGACTTGACGTGTTTGGGAAAAGTATTGGGTGGTGGGTTACCGCTTGCGGCCTTTGGCGGTCGCAGCGAGATCATGCATCTATTGGCCCCGGAAGGACCTGTTTACCAGGCTGGGACATTATCCGGAAATCCGCTCGCTGTGGCAGCAGGCCTGGCGACGGTGAAACGGTTGATGCTCAAGAATACGTATAACATCCTCGACCAAAAGGGCAAAAACCTTGCCGACGGTTTTACCGCAATCCTCAAAAAACGCGGGATCAGGGGCACGGTAAACCGCATTGGTTCGATGCTGACGCTTTTCTTCGGCGTTGATCGCGTGGAAGATGCCGCTGAGGCTAGGCGTTGCGACCGCGAGCGGTTCGCCAGGTTTTTTCACGGGATGCTGAGGCGTGGAGTCTATCTGCCGCCGGCGCCATTCGAGGCTGCTTTTGTATCCCTGGCCCACTCGCAGGCCGACCTGGAAAAAACCATCTCGGCGTTTGACGCTTGGGCAGCACGCGAGCGGCGAAGTTGAACGTTCTTCCCCATCGTGCTACAAGGCTATTCCAGTGGGGAACGTTGGGGGCCGCCCCAATCACCGGCATAAGAATGAAACTCCCTTCCTGCGCAGAGCGGGTCTCTACGTTGCAGTAGGTTTTGAGCTGCCGAGCACGATTCTCGGCGGTTTGCTGGTCGGTTACCTCCTAGATAATTATTTCGGCACTTCTCCGTGGCTGTTAATTACGGTTACTGCGGTTGCGTTTACCGGGGCTTGCGTGAGATTGGTGCGATGGGTGAAGTTTTTTTCCAGGGAGCGAGATGATGCGGGCAGCACGAACGACGATCCTGCGCATTGAGCTGTGGCACGGGCTTATGCTCCTGGTTTTGGCGCTCACGATTGGGCGTGCCAACTTGCTCGACCCCCGGGCGTTGCTTCTCGGCGGCGTATTTATGGGCGTGAATTTTTTGCTTCTCGGCTTTGGTGTCTCCTGGATTTTGACGCCATTGGCCGGCAAGGGCAGAGTCAAGTTAGGGGTTGTCCTGCTCGTACTGAAGATCCTGCTTTTTCTTGGTTTGCTGACGGCAATCTTTTTTCGCTTCGAGCTGGATGCCATATCTTTCGCTGCTGGCTTTTCGACTCTCATTGTGGCGGTTCTGATTGAGGCGATTTTGACGTCCCTGAAATTGGAGAGTAAATAGATGGAACATCCCTTTACGTGGCATGCTCTCTTGCCGCACGCGCTTCAGGAATTGATTCCCCTGCATACCTTTTTTGCCCTCATCGTAGCGCTCTTCCTGCTTTTCTTCGCGCTCAGGGCGAAAGTGGCTCTGGCGCGCGCTACTGACCCGGTGGTGCCGGACGAGGGATTAGGAGCGCGCAATGTCGCGGAGCTTTTGGTCGGTCTTATTGTCAGCCAAAGCGATGCCATTATTGGAAAGCAGGGACGTAAGTACGTCCCCTACTTTGGCAGTTTTTTCTTTTTTATCTTGTGCGCCAACTTGACGGGGCTCCTGCCCGGGTTTTCGCCTCCTACAAGCAACTTGAACACGACTATAGGCCTCGCTTTGGTCTCCTTTGTCGGCTACAACATTATCGGCGTGCGCGAGCAAGGCGCCGGCTACTTCAGGCACTTTTTCGGACCGATGACAGGTATCCCGGCGACAAAGAATGTCTTGGCCAAACTTGGATTTCTTCTGCTTTTACTGTTGTCAGCAAGTTTCTTTTTTATCCTCGAAAGCATCTCGCACCTGTTTCGCCCGGTCTCTTTAGCCTTGCGTCTCTTCGGCAACATGATGGGTGACCATACGGTCATCGAAGTCTTCATCGAGCTTACGAAGGTAGTCGTGCCGGTGGTATTTTTTCTTCTAGGCACGCTGGTGTCTGTGATTCAGGCTTTCGTTTTTACGCTATTGAGCATGATCTATGTGGCCCTTGCCGTCAGTCACGGTCATGAGGAGGAACATGGATCTGGGCATCAGCAAGCGTCTCAACATTAAGCGAACGGCAATTGTGGAGGGGAGGATGTGAGGAGGAGGCCTATGCTGTATTCGCTGGAAAGGGGGAAAGAATGAAAAGGCTGTTTGCTTTATTGGGCACACTAGTGGTCAGTCTACTGGCTAGCGGTGTGGCCTTGGCAGCCGAGGGCGCTGCGGGCAACGGCGATGCTCAGGCTAAGGTCGCTATTGCGATATCTGCAGGACTCGCGGTGGCCATTGCTGCATTTGGTGCAGCCTTGGGCCAGGGGCGCGTCGGCGCCACGGCGATGGAGAGCATTGGTCGCAACCCGAACGCGGCCGATAAGCTGTTCCTGCCGTTGGTCCTTAGCCTGGCTCTTCTCGAAGCATTGGCGCTGTACGGCTTTGTGATTGCGATTCTGCTTCTAGGCAAAATATAAGGACCCATGAGGAATGATGGCAAGGGGTGGGGACAGGCGGTTTCTACCCCTTGCTGTTTCTAGGGTAAGTCTACTTTGTGGAGGTTGACCTGGGTGTAGCGCAAGATTTCGTCCAGCGTGTGCAGCTTGTAGGGTTTCTCGTAAAAAATGTTCTTAATACCGGTATTGACAAGAACCTTGAGACAGTGAATGCAGGGCGTGTGCGTGATATAGATCGACGCGTCTTTGATGTTTGAGCCATTCCTCGCCGCTTGGGCAATCGCGTTCATTTCCGCGTGAATGGTGCGAAAGCAGTTTTGCTCAGTGTCTCCATTAGGGGTTTTGGATTCATAGATTAAACAACCGACGTCTGTGCAATGCGGCATCCCCGCGGGTGCGCCATTGTAACCGGTGGCCAAGATGCTTTTGTCGCGCACGATCACAGCCCCGACTTTAGCTCGCGTGCAGGTTGAGCGCTCCGCCACCTGCCTTGTGATCGTCAGAAAATACTGATCCCACGTCAATCGCTCATCCATGTCGAGCCTCCCTCAGAGCTGCTGGTCGATTCAGGTACCTAATGACACTTCAACCTCGTCGCCGATTCCTGCTCCAGTTCGTTGTTGCGCGCTGCCCCTGTATAGAGCGATTTCCACCAGCCCCCAACTGTTGATGACGGCTATGAGATCTCTCTTGTCCGCCGCCGCGTAGTTCGGAAGCACCCCGGTGATCGCTAATTCCCCGAGCCGGAATATCAATTTCGAGCGCCCCAGCCCAGCTAAATCGCGCTCAGTGATATTGGTTGCCAGGTTGCCAAAGCGGTCGACATAGACGACTTTGCCGATCAAGCGGTGGCCGCGGTTGATAACGGTCGGCCAGGATAAACGCTGAAACGTTGAAAGGCCCTCACCGAAGGCAGCTACCTCGGTACCGCGGGACAGATGAGCGGCCACGGGCGCGAAAATGTCTCTGCCGTGAAATGTGTTGCTGGCAGGTGTAAGGTGATATGACTGATTGGACAAGTTGATGATGCAGCTAGGCTCTTTGCCTTGCAAGGCGAGGCTAAGAACTCCATTATCCGGGCCGATCAAGTAGTAGCCCTCGGATTTTATCAGGATGGATCGCCGGGCAGTTCCCACGCCGGGGTCCACGACCGCCACGTGGATCGTATCGCGGGGAAAATACGGCACGGCGTGTCGTAGCACCAGCGCCCCGGCCATGATATCGTGCGGGGCAATTTCGTGACAAAGGTCCACGATCTCCGCTTCTGGGTGAACACCTAAGATCACCCCCTTCATGATCCCGACAAATGGATCCCGGTGACCAAAATCCGTTGTTAGTGTTATTAGCATTGGAAATACTTCCGGCGGCAGAAACAATCTAAGCAGAAAAGACCTTAAGGGTAAAGAACGAATTGACGGCGCAGTTAGGGTAAGGCTGCAATCCGAACTCTTCGTCGCCGAAGGAAGGGGTCTAGGCCGGATGGCGTCTCGGCTGTCACCGTTTGGGCTGCATGCTTTTGCCACCATATAGCAAGAAGTGCCAAGCGCGGATAGCCACTTGGAAACGCAACGCTTCCCCCCACTGTTCCTCAAGATTCTCATCTCGCGCGGCAGCGGAATCCGGGTCCACGGCAGCAGGCGCGCCGTGCCCCTGTTCTTTCCTACGGGAGAGTCTAAAGCTCTTCCAGGACAGCGGCAAAGAGTAAGGGGACCATGATCTCCATGTGGCCGGTGATGTGATAGCCTTTCCCGCTTTTTAAGGTTGGCCGAGTGACAACGTTCGTCAAGGGCCGGTAGTGGGCGAGAAAATCGAGGTTTACGGTGGTTAAGGTTTGCACCGAGCGGCCTAAGTTGCGGGCCAGGCTTAAGGCTTTGAGGAATACCTCGGGCAGGACCACTGCAGAACCGAAATTCAAGTAGACTCCGTGCCCGAGCGTTGCCACGACCGAGGTGAGGGTGCGAAAATCACGCAAGCTTCCATCACCGATCGCCCTGCCGTCCGCTTGCGGATGCATATGGATGGTATCCGTACCGATAGCGATATGCGCTGTCACCGGTATCCCGAGTCGCGCTCCGGCCGCGAGGATACTCAGGTGGCGATGCGGCAACCGGCTCTTGAGAATCGCCTGTCCAACCGCCGCGCCGACGCCCCGTTGCTTGTGAAATCCGTCGAGGATGGCTCGGTTGATAAAGGCCCCGGTCTCCTCGGCCATG
>JBFJTQ010000216.1:0-5493 GCA_041625275.1 Binatia bacterium
GCGTCTCTTGGCTCGCAATGCTAAGGTGGTTCGGTTGCTGCGGCTGCTAGTGTAGTATCCCAAAAGTCTCTTGACAGCCCACCCGGCACAGTTTCAGGCTCTACAGAGGTGGGACTGGAGCCCGTGGGCACAAGAACGAAAAGGTTCCGTCAAGCCCCAACCGTGGGAAAAACCACTCGACGGGGTTGGCGGGGTGGCTTACAAGGCATCGGCCTATTGACCACGGGCGGAAGGTTTGCCTCTGTGGAGCAACCAAATGTAAAGAAGCGTTGGGGACACCACACTAGATTGACGCGGCGAATGGCTTATCGTGCGCTGGCGGATCGGCCAGCGCGTGTGTCCGTCTCTGGGTTAAAATTTCACGGAGCAACTTGCTGCTCTTGTATGCGCGGGCTGGCCCGTACGCTTTCCAAAAGAGCCAAAGGGCTATCGTCGTCACTACGGAACAGTCAATGTTGGCTTGTCACATAACTTTCGACTGCGACATTCGGATTCGATTGAGAAATGGGCGTAGAGAGTGGCGGGCAGCAAGGAAAAGATCGCGTTCACCTCTCTCGCCGGAACCAGAAACTTATCCCAACCTACTTGCGGGCTATTGCAGGTGAGGTCAGAGATCCGCGGGTGCGCGTGTATGCTTGAGCGCCGAAGCGTTTGTGAGCCGGGAGGCACAAGGAGTAAGATTAAGTTATATTGCGCTGAATTCCAATTGGCGCCGTAACGGCAGACCGGGAGAGTGACACCAGGGCACTGGTGGAAAAAAGACTTTCTGGATGCCCGCTAGGACCGGCTGTTACAACAATGCTTTATTCCAAGTCGTTAAGAGCAATCGGTCTTTCTCTCGAGACCTTGGGACTCAAAGAATTCGTGATTGAAAAACGAGGACAGAATTATGTCGTGCGGAGCGATCTCCTTTCGCCCGGTTCTAAGTCGAGCGCCAAGAAGAACATCCTCGAGAAAACTTGGAATCTCGGCGATCCCGACCGAAAGGGCTCCCTATTGCCGCAGGGTGACGACTGGTTGCTTTACAAGCCACCCTATGTCTCGTGGCTTGACGCTCAAGGAAGGCGCAAAAGGCGGCGGCGTTTTTCAGCGCAGGCAAGGGGGTCAAAGAAATTGTCTCAGCTTCTGCGCACGGTCGGCAAGCATCTCGACCGGCTAGATACGAATTCTTTTCGCATATCCTGGACACCTCACTCCATATTCGTCGAATATGAGTTAGCCGGTGGCGAACTTCTTCAAGAAAATCTAAACGTCAAGAAACTGCACGAATTGGACTTGCGCATGCGTTTTAGACGAGCGCCCCGCCGGTAAAGAGTGCGTTGCACGCACGCCGCCGCTTGATGAGGGGCGGCAATGACAGCATCATCACGAGTCGCTTCCCGCCGCGGCACTCAATGCATTGCCTTCATTGATCGTTCTAGCGCGTAGGATCGGCACTTTTGATTGACAAACCATACTCCATTGGATAAGTCTTTCTGCATAAATTCTTGTATAAACTTTCAGGAGGGCTGAATGGCTAAGGATCTGAGGACCTTTCTTGAGGATTGTCGGCGCGAGATCCCCAATGAAGTGATTCACATTACCAAAGAGGTGAATCCGGCAAACTATGACGTGACGGCAATCATCAAACACCTGGGTGCGCAGAAGAAGTTTCCCATTATCATCTTCGACAAGCCTTTGAATTTGAACGGTCGTGTCGGTCCTATCAAACTGACGATGAATTGCGAGATCTCCCAGCGCAAGACGCAAATCGCCCTCGGCCTGCCAAAGGAATCCACCCGTCCGCAAATGGCCGAGCGCTGTCTGGAACTGGAGGAGCATCGCATCCCGCCTATCATAATCGACAAAAAGAGCGCCCCGGTTAAGGAAAATGTCATGGTGGGTAAGGATGTCGATTTATATGAAATCCCGATCATGCGTCATCATGAAATGGACGGGGGGCCGTATATCGTTCTGTCAACGATCACGAAAGACAGAGTATCGGGGATTTACAACCTCTCGTACCATCGCATGGAGGTCAAGTCAAAAAACATGACGGCGCTTTATGCCTCTCCGCGCCATTTGTGGAAAATTTACCGCGACTACGAATCTCAAAATATGGAGATGCCGGTGGCGACGGTCCTCGGCCACCATCCGGCGTTTCACATGGGCGCCTGCTACAGCGGACCGTTCGAAGTTAGCGAATACGATGTCATCGGTGGGTACTTCGGCGAGCCGCTGCGTCTCGTTCCGTCGGAAACTTTCGGAGAGAATTTGCTGATTCCGGCGGATGCGGAGCTCGTCATCGAGGGCGTGCTGATTCCCAATAAGCGCGTCGTCGAGGGCCCTTTCGGCGAGGCTCCGGGGTACTTAGGACCTCAACGGTACACTACATGCGCCGAGTACCAGGTGCGGGCGATCAATTATCGCAATGGGGCCATGTACCAGTCGGTGATCACTCCCGAGGGTGACAAGCCGTGGATGGATCTGCCTCGTGAAGGCGCCTATCTTCGGCGCTGCCGCGAGGCGGTGCCGGGGGTGACCGCGGTTTGTAAGCAGGGACGGCATGCCCACTACAACGTTTTCATATCCATGAAGAAAATGTCGGAAGGGGATCCGGGGCGCGCTGCGGCTGCGGCGCTGACGTTCGACCACACGAAGAATGTCTTTGTTTTTGATGATGACATCGATGTGTTCAATCCGACCGATATCCTATGGGCCATTGCGACTCGGGTGCAGCCACACCGACAGGTGAATATTCTCCAGCCCCTTTTTCGGGGGAATTTTCTAGATCCATCCCTGGTCGATGAAATCAAGACATCGGGCATGATCGTGGATGCGACCAGACCCCTGGATAGGCCGTTTTCGCCGGTATCGAAGTGTCCTGACGATGCGATTGCGCGCATCCGATTGGAGGATTATGTGCCTGGGGAAGTGTTACAGCATATTCCGACGGACCGGACGACCTATTGGGCTTAAGGATCAAGGGAGCGAACGGCAGCGTACGTAAGCAGCAGAACATCAGGAGGAAAAATGGGCCAGGCCGTAGAGGTAACTTGTCCGAAGTGTAAGAAAATTTTTGTCGTTAATCCGCACATGCTTGGGTCGGGGATGGAATTTCATTGTCCCTTCTGCAACGTTTACTTTCCGGAAAAAGACAGTCCCAAGATTCGCAAGTGAATCATTCGCGGAGCCCTTCGCTGTTTCAGGCCATGGGCCCCTGGGGGGCGCTTCGAGGCACATGAAAAAAACACCATCCTATAGTGTTGTGGGAACCCCGGCTCACCGGGTCGATGGCATTGAAAAAGTTACCGGGACCGCCGTTTATGCCGGCGATATCGAACTGCCGGGAATGGCTTATGCGAAAATACTCAGGAGCCCGATGGCGCACGCCCGGCTGCTCAAGGTCGATGCGTCCAGGGCGCGAAAGCATAGCGGCGTCATCGAGGTTCTGACCCGCGATGACGTCAAGAATTTCAACTACCGCTACGGCGCGACCTATAAGGATCAGTCCATCGTGGCCATGGACAAAGCCCGCTATGTCGGCGACCCTGTAGCCGCGGTTTTGGCCGTTGATCCAGACACGGCAGAGGAAGCGCTAGAGCTCATCGATGTCGAGTATGAAACCCTGCCTCACGTCACCTCCATCGACGACGCCATTGCCCCGGACGCCCCCCTCGTTCACGAAGGCGAAATTGGCCGCGCGGAATTACGCGGCTCCACCTACGGCGCTCCCGATCGATTCAAAGGCACCAATATCTGCTACTACTTCGGCTATGAGCGCGGCCGCTTGGATGAGGCGTTCAAGCAGGCAGACTTCGTCTTCGAGGACACTTTTCGCTTTCATAAAGTCCAACACTATTCTTTGGAGCCCCACACCAACATTGCCCATTTCGATGGCGAGAAGTTCACGATTTGGAGTTCGTGCCAGGATCCTTTTACGCTGCGCGACCATTTGGCGGGCATATTTCGTCTGCCGCTCAGCCGCATTCGCGTCATCGTGCCCTATGTCGGCGGCGCCTACGGGGGCAAACTATATGTGAAGGCAGAACCCATTACCGCAGCGTTGTCGTGGAAGACACGGCGGCCCGTCAAACTGCTCTTCTCGGTCGACGAAAGCTTCAAAACAGTGACGCGCCATGCGGCGCGGGTGACGCTCAAAACCGGAGTCATGCGCGATGGCCGACTCGTGGCGCGGGACTGCCAACTCTACACGGATACGGGCGCTTACGCCGATGCTGGCCCTCGGGTTACGCAGAAAGCGGGCTATCGGGCATTGGGACCGTACCGAATTCCGAATGCCAGAGTGGAAGCCCACAGTGTCTACACGAACACGGCGCCTGCAGGAGCATTCCGCGGCTTTGGCGCCGTTCAGGCTACCTGGGCCTATGAATCGCAAATGGATCTTATCGCTCAGCGCTTGGGAATCGACCCGCTGGAGATTCGCCTCAAGAATCTTCTGAAAAAAGGCGAAACGTACACAGCGGGCGACACGCCGGTTGACTGCGATCTCAAAGAGGGCCTTTTGAGGGTCGCCGAAGCTCTGAAGTGGAAACAGAAATCAACCAGGCCGAATACGGGGAAAGGTATTGCCCTTTGCATGAAAGATGCCGGAGGGACGTACAAGGTTGCTGGCGCTACCGTTAGGATTTCTTCTGACGGCAGCGCCGTGTTGTTAACGGGGACAGTGGAGGTGGGGCAAGGTCCGCGCACGGCGCTGAGTCAGATTGTCGCGGAAGAGTTGGCCTTGAGCATGGACCAAATCACGGTAGCCCAATTGGATACGGACAGCACGCCCTATGACATCTCTACGAGCGCCAGCAGTTCCACCGTGGTCATGGGCTTGGCCGTGCAGCGGGCGGCCCAGGATGTGAAGCGTCAGCTCCTCCAGTGCGCTGCGAAAGTTCTCAAAAAAAAGATCAAGTCACTCCGCCTCCACAACGGCCGGGTGCAGACTCGCGGCGGCCAGGGGCTTCCGTACGGCAGGGTGATCACCGAGTTCTTTGGCAGCAAGGCGGGGGAAATCATCGGAAAAGGACTTTATCGAGACAAGAGAAGCAAAAAGGCAGTCCTCGGGTCGCCGACGACGTTTTGGGAAGTGGGGTGGGGCGGTGTCGAAGTTGAAGTCGATCCTGAGACCGGCGAAATCAAGCTATTGAATTACATCTCTGCGGCGGACGTTGGCAAAGCCATAAACCCTGATCAGGTTCACGGCCAGGACGAGGGAGCCGTGCTGTTTGGCATCGGCCATACGATGTTGGAGGAGATGGTTTACGATGATGGACAGCTTTTGAACCCCAATCTAGTGGATTACCGCGTGCCGACTTTCAAGCACCTGCCGCAAAAATTCTCCACCATCATTATTGAAAACGGCAACGGACCCGGACCCTTCGGGGCCAAGGGAATGGGCGAAGGGGGCTTGTTGCCCGTAGCCTCGGCCGTAGCCAACGCCGTATCCCAGGCCGTGGGTGTGCGCCTTGTAGACCTGCCATTAACCCCGCCTCGGGTCTGGAA
>JBFJTQ010000217.1:0-5487 GCA_041625275.1 Binatia bacterium
AAAAAACGTCCATTGTTATGTGCCAACAAGTTTACATACAAGCTTAGAGGGAAGTTTTATGAAGGACATCTCTGCTACGCTGCTAGTGAGTGGTTTCGTATTGTTCGCATTGATCTCGCTGCTTACCGCAATTCACACGCCCGAAAGTTCGAGGTTGGTTTTGAACAATAACCAGGAAAGAGTCTCAGAACTCGGACTCCGTTTCGCTCTTACAAAATAAGCCTTAACGCCTTTCTTTGAAAGGGCGGCTGATATTACCTTCTGCCGCCCGCACCAGTCTTTTGTGATCTCCGCGTTTCGGGGGCTGAAGACATAGACTCAGCCGGATTGTAGCCCGTCCCGTGTACGTGCGATCTTTTACTGTGAAAAAACCCAGTTTCCGCACGCACACTAGTATAGTGTCCCTAACGGTTCTTGACATAACCAGTCGATGTTTTTGGCGACTGGTTCGCTCGCATTGTACGCACAAATCTCCCCTTCCCCTCTTTGGCAAAGAGGGGTTTAAGTCTTCTCGGAAATATTCCCCCTTTGAAAAAGGGGGACAGAGGGGGATTTTGAATCAGCTAATCGCACGGCTTGGCTGTAAATGAACTTCTGGGACACTACACTAGCCATGAGGCCCTGGCCGCTGGCTTTTCTAGTACTCTTGCTGCCGCAGTCGCTGCGTTTCCTGGCGATTCCGCTCGATAACGCGCTCGTTTTGCTCTATCTGCTGCTGGTTAGCCTGATACTGAGACCGCTCCTGACCTTGAATGTAATCCCCAACGAGCGCACCCGCGCCCAAGCCCAGAGCGCCGCCAATTGCTGCGCCCGCGCCCGGGTGCCCTACGGTTGCGCCAATAATACCGCCCGCAGCGGCGCCGCCCAAGGCGCCAATGCCTGCGCCCTTCTCTCGGGTCGTCATTGCCCCACCCGAGCAACCAGCAAAAATGATGACAGCTAGTGCTACCCCAGCGATGCGAATTGAAGTAGCCTGGCCAAGAGTTTTCGTATTCATGACACCTCCTATTGCGCGCTGATTCCGATTTCCGCGTGAGCGAAGACAACAAAGCAGCAACCAGGATGCCAGGAAATGACAGTGGCAAAGAAAAGGATTTTTGCGGCAATTTTGACCGTTAAAGGGCAAGAATCGAGATGTAGGTGAAAGTTTATGAGCAAAAGTGTACATGCGCACCGGGTTCAAACAGAAGCGATATCCGTTTCTATAGAAAGAACGTGTTACAGAGGTTGGAAAGCTTCGTCGAAACGAAGATTGAGGTACAGCGACTGGAGTTCTAGAATAACCATTGATCTATTTCCTCACTGCGGCAGTGACGCGTAGCCCCCATGGCGCGAAGGTGAGGAAGGAAATTTCGATGCAAGACGCAGCCGTTCTAGTGCCGGTATATCGATCCGCTGACGAGGATATCCATATTGTCATGGTCCTTCGAAGTGAGGGTGGCGTTCACGGCGGGCAGTTGGCGTTTCCCGGCGGAAAAAGAGATGAGTGCGATGACTCGATGCTGGAGACGGCTTTGCGGGAGGCCAGGGAAGAAGTGGGCTTGCATCCGGATATGATTGAAGTGCTAGAGCAACTTCCCATCGTCGAAACTAGAACCACGGGTTATCGAGTGCATCCGTATCTGGGTCGCCTCGTAGCGCCTGTCACATGGCGACCCGCCGAGCGCGAAATCGCCGATATCATCGACGTCAAGCTCACCGATCTCTTGCGGCCCGGAGCCCATGCCGAAACCGTGGAGCAGTTTCCCACTTGGGCTAGAGCGTCAAAGGTGCCGTTCTATCGGGTCGGTTCACATCGCCTATGGGGTCTTTCCTACCGCATTATCCACCCGCTCATGCCGCGTCTCGTGGCCGGCCAGTGGTCCATTTGAGTTTCAAATCAAGAAACGATAGCGCGTTGGAACTGCTCGTGGAGACGGACAGGAAAGCCTCGGCTGACTCCCGGCGGCGTCTTCTTCACGGGGCAACCTTTGATTTTCGTATGGGCGAATTGACGGACGAAGTTAGGATCCGCGGCATCATGAGAGCTGGGTCAGTTCCGCCCGCCCGATACCGCGTCTCGTCTGCGAGCATTCCCTACCCGACGCCATCATCGACGAACCGCGGGGTTACTTTTTCTTTACCGAAACCGTTTCCATGAGGTATTTTGCCAGAAACGGCCAGACCTGAGTGGCATCGGTCTGTATTTCTGCGTACACGCCGTTCTTGGAGGCTTTGCGCCAGGATTCGTTTTCGGAATAGGTGCAGCCGGAAAGATGGCCATAGTAGGGGCGGTCGGGACATATCCGGATGCCATAGCTGAAGCGGCGTTGCGGCAAACTCGCTCCCAGGCGTTCGTTGATGATTTCAATCAAGGGCGCGACGTTCTGGGTGTTGTTGCGCGGCACGCCCCCGCCGATCGTGAAAATCCCGAAGCGCTTTGCTTCCGTGACCATCTTAATAAGGTGTTTGCTGTCGATTTCAAGGTCCATCAACAGGGGTTTTTTGCCGGAGCGCCTTCGTTGGATATTGTGGATATAGATGTCGTTGCCGAGTTCGGAATCGACGAACGCCGGAACGAAGACTGGCACGCCATGCAAGTAAGCGGACTTCAAAATGCCGCGTTCGTTGGGATAGTGCTTGGCGAGGTATTTGCCGATGGTTTTATTTAGGATTGCTGGGCTGATGGGGTGTGATCCGTCGAGCATGTTGACCACCTTCCCCAACACTTCTTCGACCGTGTCGAGATTGGTTTCGGGTTCGAGGGTGTCAGTCACTCGGTTAAGTTTTCGGCGAGCTAAGGCCGTATCGTCATAGATTGGATTGTATTTGTAGTGCTTCAGCCCAATCGAAGATACAAGGCCATGAGCCATAAGCGCCCCCGTGGAGGAGATCGCGTCGATCCATCCAGCCTCAATCATGTCGCAGATGACGAAGTCCATTTTCCCCACGGTCATGGCCCCGCTGATGGTCAAGAAGCGAACGCATTGTTTGTCACACACCATTTCTTTTAGCGCGTTTGCTCCTTTTGCGACTTGAGAAGCGACTCCGCCGTAAGAGCCGAGTTCCGTGATCAAGGATGGAATCGAAGTCTGACGGTCATGAATCCACTCATCGAGGGCCCTGTAGAGTATGGGCATTACAAATCGCGGGTCAGTGAAGACCGCATCGGGGAAAAAGCCGTCTCTAATTTGGCCAGGGCGCGCCAAGTCGAACTGGTTGATAAACAGCGCACGAGCCGGTTTCGAGTAGATCGCTTCGGCGTATCGTTCTGAAAAGCCACCTACAACGATGACGTTATCTTTCCCTCTGCGCTGTTTCGCGTACTCAGATGGGCGGAGGATCCTGCGACACCACTGATGGTCGACAAACTTTTGCAGGAGCTGCCCAAGCGGGGACCCTGGCAACCCGTCGTAGATCAGAGCGGGCTGGTTGTTTGAAGCAATCATGTCATGGATGGTTTTTGCAACTTCGCCAAGCATTCTGGCGCCAAAGGCACACTGCCTCATGCCATCGACAATGTCGCCCACCGTCGCGCAGGTTCGCAGATCCAGTGACTTGAGTTCTTCAAACTTCAATGGTGCAACGCCTTTCTCGCACTTCTAATTACTTTTTCCCGTAACACGCTCAACCTATCCAGTCAATTCCATAGAGGCGGACGGATGGCATCGTAGTTCGGTTCAGCAAAAGTGTCTAGGGAACGCGGTGAGGGAGATGGAACATGTAGGGCTTGGCAGTTTGGACGGTGCCCTTTTTTGGAACGTCAATCTTTGGCGGGGGCTATCCTTATTTTCTACGGGCGCCGAGAGGCTTCACTTGCTGGCTGAGATTCCCCGCAGTAAATGCAAACGCCGGGTTGACGGGCAAGCCGGCGGTATGAAATGCAGCGGCAACCCAGGTGTTGCAGGTGTTAAAAAGATGAAACTGCCCCGTTGCGACGTAGAAGCGACTGTTCGAATAAAGGCCCGGGCGGGCTTCTGCGCCCCCCGTGTCGGGGGAGCGGTAGAACGAGTCGGATACGAATTTGACCAATCGCTGAAAGGCTTCAATGGACAGGTTGATATCTACGATCTCGGCCGTCCCAAAAAAGTTCTCGACGGCGCCCCTGATACCGGTGACGTGTACGACGCTGCCGCTGG
The DNA here is from genome assembly GCA_041625275.1 of Binatia bacterium. Lineage (GTDB taxonomy): Bacteria > Desulfobacterota > Binatia > UBA9968 > UBA9968 > JBFJNS01. The sequence continues at coordinate 4,119 of JBFJTQ010000217.1, forward strand.
AAAGGAAGGCTGCCTTGATTGCCAACCCGAATCCCGGGTCCATGGCCGGATAATAGTCGCGATCGCCCCAGCCGAACTCGAGATACTCGGCCTGGGGAAAGTCCATTATCTCCGGTAAAGCCGCCGCAGGGATATCGGCTTTTCGTAGCACGATAGCCGAGTGCCAGCCGTAATTGACGAAAAACACTGTCTTGGCGCTGCCATCGCCCACAGGGGATTTCGGTGTGGCGATGGGCGCCGAGCAGTCAAAGGCCAACAGAGTGACGAGGAAAATCCAGAGCAGATTTCTTTGCTGTACCGAGATTGAAGTCGCCACAACGCCCAAGTATCGCGTCAGCGAGACGAAAACAAGCTTCACTGGTTGGGGGTCGTTGCCTGATGGACAGCGCTTTCTTCCAGGCAAGGGATAGGGCATGTGTGCATCTGGCTGGCAACAATTCCACAATGTGATAAGGTAATGTCTATCGCATCTTAAGTTTTCGCGCCTTTTTCGTAAATATTTCAGCTAGAATACGGAAGGAGGTCATCATGCCCAATGGTCAGATGCCCGATGAACTGAGGATCTTGATTCGACAGCTTCGCCCCTGGCTTAACGATCTTGGCAGTAAAGCGGGCGGGATCGTTATTGCACTGGTGATTGTCGTTCTCGCGTGGTCGAGCTGGTACACTGTCCAGCCTGAGGAAACCGCCGTCGTACAGCGGTTCGGAAAATTTGTGCGGACATCCGGGCCCGGACTGCATTTCAAGCTGCCTTTCGGCCTTGAGGGGGTAAAGTTGGTGCCGACTGCGCGCGTCCTGAAGGAGGAATTCGGCTTCCGTACGCTGACTGCCGGGCGCCGAAGCGTCTATAGCCGAGAAGACTTGAGCAATGAATCCCTCATGCTTACAGGCGATTTAAACGTGGTCGATGTGCAGTGGATCGTCCAGTTTCGGATCGAAGATCCCGTCAAATTTCTTTTTAAGGTTCGCGAGCAACGGGAAACATTCCGTGACATGGCGGAAGCGGTCATGCGCCGCGTGGTGGGCAATCGGTTGGGTAGCGAGGTGCTGACCGTAGGACGCGTCGCCGTGGCCAGTGAAGTCAAGGAGGAAATGCAAAAAATCCTTTCTGATTATGAAACCGGGGTCCGGCTCGTCACGGTAGAGTTACAGGACGTGACACCTCCGGATCCGGTGAAGCCGGCGTTCAACGAGGTTAACGAAGCGCGGCAGGATTTGGAACGGATGGTCAATCAGGCGCAGGAGCAGGCGAATAAGTTGATTCCCAAAGCCGGGGGAGAGGCTAAACAGGCCATCGCGGAAGCTGAAGGCTACGCCACCGAACGCGTGAATAACGCGCAGGGAGAAGCAACTCGTTTTACGTCTGTCT
>JBFJTQ010000218.1:0-5463 GCA_041625275.1 Binatia bacterium
GGAGCATCCAAATGTAAAGAAGCGTTGGGGACACTGCACTAGTTGCAAACCATGAGGTGGCAAGTGCGCGGCAAGCGCTTCATGAGTCCTTTAATGACGTGGCCGCGCAACATGTGATAGAAGGCGGAGCGCTGACTCGCGCCGATCAGCACGCCGTCGACTTCCAGCTGGCTCGCCGCCTTGGCAATGGCGTCTGCGGCATTATGCGATACGGCCCAGATGGGAATGGTTTCGATCCCCTTGCCGCGGATTTCCTGCACGGCGTAGCGGAGCGTGCGAATTCCCTCTTCATTCGGCCGGTGGGGCGTATGGCCGTCGAACAAACCAGGCCATTCCTCCACATAGATGCAATAGAGCGCGGAATCCCCTCTGCCTTTGGCGCGACTGATGCCTTCCTGGATCAGTCTGGGGGACTCCCCGCGCACCGCCAGCAAAGTCGAGGCTGGATAGAGGGCTTTCAGCTCGACCGCATCGGCGAGAGTCACGAGCCCCTTTAGTTCTTCGTCCACGAGGGCCTCGGAGGCGCGGTAAGCCCGCGCTTGTAGGCGTTGAATCGCCGGAATTTGGTGCAGGATATCGACAAACCAGGCCCGCCGCACGCCCACGGCGACGATCATACCGAGCCCCGTCAGTGCGCCTCCGAACAGCGTCGCCAACTCTTTTTCAACCAGGTTCACGCCCCAGGCAACCAAGATCATCCCCGTGGTCAAAAGTCCGAGCCAAAAGCCGATATCGCGACGACCCAGCCGCCAGCGGATGACGTCTAGACTGAGGGATGAAAAAACGAAGGCGCCCAGCAATCCGAAGGCGTACATCTCTCCAAGGAGGTCAATTTGTCCCTTAGTTGAAAGGATGACGGTTATGGGAACGACAGTGGCGATGAGGATCGCAATGTGTGGACTGTTGAACCTGTCGCTGCGCAGAGAAATGATGCGCGGCAGGAATCCGGAAGTCGATAGCGCCAGAAAGATGTGGTAGGCGCCAATAATGGCTGTATTGGCGGCAAACAGGAGAAGCAGGGAAGCGCTCAAAACGACGGCCAGTTTGATGCCTATGCCGCCGGAGAGATACCCGATCTCGGAGATAAAGCGCTCGCTCTGGGTCGCTTTGATTTCGCCCGGCAGTAAATTGATCGAGGCCAGGGTGAGCAACGGTGAGGTCATTATCATCGTCAAAATCACCCCGGCCATCGCCCAGCGCGCCGTGCGCCGCAGGGGCAGTCGCATGGTCGGGCTGAGTTGGCTTATGCTTTCCAAGCCTGAAAAGGCAAGCCACGCGGCGCCAAAGCCGATTAAAAGATCTCGGATCGACATGGCTTCGCCCGGGGAGATGTGTTCCAAGGCCCGCTGCCAGTGGGAAGGTGAAAATTCAATGAATGAGAGGACGATGACGACAACATTGACGGCGAACGCCGCAATCGCCATGCATAACGCCACGGTCGCGCTCTCGCGAATGCCGATGATGTTCAACATCGCCAAGGCGAGAAGCCCGATACAGGCCAGTTCGACGATGTGGGCGTCGAGGAACTCGATGACGCTGCCGATGTAGTGAAAACCGGAGACCACGGAAATGGCCGCCGTCAGAAAGTAGCTGGTGGTGATCAACATCCCGCCAAGGCAACCCCACAGGGGGCCGAAGGCCTTCGTCGTGATGGTGACGACGCCGCCGCCCTCGGGGTTGCGCCAAGTGATTTCGATGTATTTGAGGGCCAGGGGGATGAATCCCAGGGTTGTCAGTAATACGAAGAACGGAGTCTTGTCACCGACGTTTCCATAAAGGATGCCCGGTACGTAGTAGACCGACGTCCCAATGTCGCAGAAAACGACCGCCCAGGCCAAAGTCCACGTCAGTTGCCGAGTGTCTCTCGTTGGTGGCATTGGATATGCAAATTCAAGGGGTTGGAATTACATCGGATTGCGACCGAAACGGGAAGAGCTAGGTCTTCGCTCTTGCAATCTGGCCGCGGATCGACTTATGATTATCGAACGCCCAGGGTACAATGCCTCTACCAGTACAATATTTTCAGAAGCTCGTCGAGAGTTGTCCAGATATTATCGTTGCCATCGACAAGCAAGGAACGATTACTTTTTACAACGACGGGGCGCGGCAAAATCTCGGCTTCTCCCCTGAAGAAGTGCTGGGAAAGAATGTCGTAGAGGTTTATCCGACCCTTGATGAAGCGCGAAAAGTGATGGCGGCCATGCGCGGTGATGGCCACGGCGGCAGGGGAAGGGTCAGTAATTTTGAAACGACCTTCAAGACGCGAAAAGGCGACACCATCCCGGTCGCGATCTCCGCATCCATCATTTACGACGAGGGGGGGCATGAAGTCGGCTCCATCGGTTTCGCCAAAGACATTCGGGAAATCCGGCGCCGCGATCAACTGGTGACTCTCGCCGAGATTGCCATCGGCCTGTCGCACGAGATCAATAATTCTCTGGAAGTTTTGGTGAACCATGTAGAGCTCTTGCAGAAGTATGTGGACAGGGCTGCAACCGACGAGGACTACGTCGTCGAATCCGAACGGCTCGAGTCAGTGGCAGCGCAGATCAAGAAGATCCAGGATATCACAAGCCGTATCAGCGAGATGGCCGATGAAGGACAGTACGGCACCAAGGAGTACCTGGCGGGCACGTTGATGACGGATCTTCACGTTGATAGCCGCGACAAGAAAGCCCAGCGCCTTAGGCCCGATGCGCGATATCCGCTAAGTGGCCTGCGTGTCCTCGTGGTGGACGACGATCTGGGGATTTGCCAATCGCTCACGGATCTGTTGGAACAGGAGGGCTGCAAGATGGAGACAGCTTCCTCCGGGGTCCAAGCGTTGGAGTGGCTGAAGAAGCAAGAGTTCGATGTTATTCTGAGCGATGTGGTCATGCCCGATATGGACGGCTACGAGCTATACAAGACGGTCAAGAAGCAGATGCCCCGCCTGCCCGTCGTTCTCATGACGGCCTTTAATTACGACAAGGACCACATCATCAAGCGCAGTTGCCTGGAGGGACTTCAGGGGGTCATATTCAAGAAACCGGTGAATCCTGCCTTGCTCAAAAAAGCGCTCTTGCAACAATGCCGCCCCGATGGCTGTTGGCAGAAGCCTTCCGTGCCATCGCAAGCCGTGGTTGAGGGCGCGGCAAGCCGCAAGCTCGACTCATTCTAATCGTGACGAAAGAAGAGCACTACAATCGAGGGATGGAATTGTTCGCCCAGGATCGGCTCGAGGAAGCAGTCGCTGCGTATCAACGAGCGCTGCGAGAAGATCCCGATTATGCGGACGCCCTGCATGCGCTGGCCATGATCTATGCTCAGCAGAACAAGCTGGACGAGGCGATAGAGATCGGCAAGAAGCTTATCCAAGTCACCCCGGATGATGAGTTAGCCTACACGAGCCTGTCCATTTTCTACCAGCAGAAGGGAATGATTGCCGAAGCCGAAAATGTTGGGGCCAAGGCGCGGACGCTGGGCTGGAAACGGGAATTGTCGGCAAAGAAAGAGCCTGGAAACAAATAACTCTTCGTTCGGGTTCACTTTTCTTCCCTCGCACACCATCGCCGAGAGCTTTCGTTCGGCGTCTCTGACAACTTTCCGCTGCGGTTCTTGCAGTTTCAATTTGGACTAGATAGAAAGAGACCATGACGGCGCGGGATTTTGCGCTTGGCGTTTGGTGCACGGCGCACAAAGGCAGGACATCAACATGAATACGCTTCAAGCCCCTGTTGGCAAGTTGGCCCAATTGCTGGCTGACGAAGCCCGGATTGAGGAAAAGATGCGCGAGACGATGGCCGAGCTGATGGTCGTCAAAAAGCGGGTTTCAGAGTCGTTGGCGAGGAATTGTGTCGTCGTGAAAGAACCGAGAATTCAACTTCCGGAGGATCTTATGAGAGAAGAACAGTCATACGAGCGACTGCTGCAAGCCTTGCAGGACATGAAAAACGAAATCGCCAAGCAGATACGTCCGGTGGAAGAGCAGATCATCCAGGCCAATGTGGATCATTTACGGCAGAGCTTCAGCCGGGAAAGTCGCAGGATGGTTAAGTGTCTAGAGGAAATCGACGACAATATTCTAGCTTGCCGGCAGTATCTTCAAGAGTACGAGCGCATCCGTTCCAGTCTACAGAGTTTGAACGAGAAGCTGTGCCAACTCGGCGCTGATGCTTTGCAGGTGCCCGACGGCCTGCCCACCAGCGACCTCGGAGAAATTGTAAGGCAGCGCATCGAACACCTCAGGTCGCAGGGCAAAATCTAATCGGGTGACCTCGCTCCTCGGCTTCCGATTTTCGGTTGCCGGATGCGCACGGGATGCCCCAAAGGATTGGGTGCCCTCTTCTAACCCCTCAGGACGCCGAGCGTTTTTTTGTATTCCCGACTTTAAGATCAAGCAGAAATTTTCACCGCCGCAGTGCAATCGGACATCACGCGGGGAAACCGCTATTTTAGGTAGCCTCTGCGGCGGTCAATATTAGGCGTTATTGGTGGGCGACCCGGCAGCCCGCTCACTTGACGCAGCCTCCTTCGCAGCCTTCGTATTCTGGCCAGAGCAAACAACCCGTCACCACGGGAATCGCGCGGGTATCTTTGAGAATCGATGTTTTGACCCAAGAGAAGCTTAGAATATCCGGACACCAGACCAACCTGATCTTCTCCATTGAAGCGAGGAGGCGCCCGGCGAGCAGGATCACCCCGTACCAGCCAAACAGGAACAGAGCCGTTTCCAGGGTTACCTCGAGGTCGGTCAAGGCTTTCTCCTAGGCTACGCGCGGGGCCAGTTTTCTTTGACGCAATCCTCCGGGCAGCCTTTTTTCCTCGGCCATAGCGAGCACGCCTTGACCCGCGGAATCGCTTTTCCGAACACCGCTGTCCAGGCGGTGCGGTTGGTGTCGACTTCGACTTCCACCAACTCGCGAGTTTCCGGGCAACTGACGAGTCTGCGCCCGCGATATCTGGCATAGATGTCAAGCACCACGGGGAGAATAACGAGGAGCATACCCATCGCTAGGATTCCCAACATCATCAGTAGCGGTGTATTCACAGCGCGAATCCTCCTTTTCGGTCTGAACTGGGACTATAAACCCGTCCGCGGCTTGGGGATCAACGATAAAAATACAGACTTCCCATCGATACATACTAGGCAATTTGCGAGCCAAGGCGCAAGTGTTAATCCTTTCGACAATTTCAGGCGTGGAAAAACTCAGCGGTTCGCAGACTTGGGAAGTCCAACAGAAAAATTCGCAGCGGTCGGATTGCGGGCATCGTAGCATCGGGATGCAGTCCTAACGGTAGACCCGTGCTGGATGATGAAGGTGCTCGGACTAGACCATCCCCGGACACAAGTCCGAGGAGGTGATTTCCTCCGCCTAAAGAGGCGGGAAAGATCCACCTAGTAGAATTCCTTTAAAGAGGTTTACGTTCAGCAACTGTTCAAACAGGACGTAATAGAAAGCCTCCATGAAAAGTGTGACCGTA
>JBFJTQ010000219.1:0-5461 GCA_041625275.1 Binatia bacterium
AGGTGGAAAGCTCGGCAAGCGGTATCGCCCGATATCGCTGCGATGAATGTGGAGCCATCGTGACGACTTCGTAGCCACCGGAAATAAGGCGGAGAAAACTATCCCGACTCAAGCTGTGTCAGCGCGCGTCGCTGCGAATGGATGTCAGGTCCGAGTGTACGTCGGAATAGAGAATGGCGTCTAAACTGACTCGCTTACCCTATCGCCGACGGTGGAGTATCGCCCTGGCGAGACTCCACCGAGTATTGGTTCCGCGCTAGTTATCTTCCTAAAGCTTTCCTTTAATTTCCCACGCTCTCTTGTGGCGTCTTAAATTTATTGGAAATATCCCATTTTGACTCAAAAAAAACGATTTTTTCTTTGACCTAAGGGGCAAAATGGGTTAAAAAAGGTGGCGTTATCGTAAACTGTGTCATGCAGCTTCGAAATTTCTATCGGCGGGTGTTTCCCCTTAGAGTCCCTCGATTAGCGGTGCGTTTCGCAGGCGTTGTGAGCGCGGCGTTCGTGTTGGTGATTTGTGCGCCGGTTGTGGGGGGACGGCTGGACATGAAGGTCCTTCCGCCGGTTGAGCCAGCTCCGCCAGCCGCGCCTGAGCCGCCGCGGGTCGATATCAAATTGCGACGCGGCGATACCTTGCTGTCCATTCTCAATCGTTTAGGTCTGAACGCCCCATCAGCTCACGCCTTCATTGAGAAGGTGCGGCCTTTCTTGAACCCGCGAAAAATTCGTGCCGGACACGATCTCAACGTGTACCTTGGCCCGGAGGGTAAGACTGTCCAGGGCGTGGAACTCGTCATTGATGACAGCTTAGTGCGGGTGAAAGCGACGGCTGATGGCTGGTTCGCCGAGCGCCGCGAGATTCCTTTCGTGCGCGAGACGCGAGTCATTCGCGGTGCAATCGCCAGCAGCCTCTACGAGAGCGGTATCGAAGCGGGACTCACGCCGCAACAGATTTTGGATCTGGCCAAGATCTTTGAATTTGACATCGACTTCTTTTCCGACTTTCAACCGCAGGATGCCTTTGCTGTGGTGTTCGAGGAGATTCGTTATAGCGACGGGCGCAGTGTTCAGGGACGTATTCTGGCCGCTGAACTGGAAGCGAATAACGAGGCTTACAGCGCGTTCTATTTTGTCGGCAAGGACGGCAGTGGCGCCTATTACGATGCCGAAGGGAAAGCGGTGCGCCGGGCGTTTTTGCGTGCGCCCTTGAGTTTTGCGAGAATCTCGTCGCCGTACAGCTCAGGTCGGCGGCATCCGATCTTTCGAACTGTCCGCCCGCATCGAGCGATTGACTATGCTGCTCCGTCGGGCACACCGGTCATTGCCATTGGCCGCGGGCAGGTGGCGTTTGCCGGTTGGCGCAACGGTTATGGAAAGGTTGTGGACATCCGCCACCCATCGGGGTACATGTCTCGCTACGCCCATTTTTCCCGCTTTGCCGCCGGTATGCGCAAGGGGAAAGCGGTAAACGCAGGCGATGTCGTCGGATATGTAGGGCAAACGGGACACGCAACGGGCCCGCACTTGCATTTCGAATTTCACAAGGGCGCCGAGAAGGTTAATTTTCTAGCTTTGCGACTGCCAAAGGTTGAAAGCTTGACCGGCAATGATTTAAGACGCTTTGATCGGCAGCGCGAAAGACAACAGGCGCTTCTGGAAAACCGGGAAATTCAAATCGTGGAGCAGCAGCCGACCGGTCTGTAATTTCCACTGCGATATCGAGGGTGCACCTCGCCACTGCCCGCAGTTTCTGTCTTAACTTCGCGATAAAATTTGTCCGTGAATAAAGCACCCGTTCCCACGGGGAGGCACGATGCCGTGCAGGCTCACGTTGGCGCGTTTGGAAGCGGCGCATTAAACTTGGCTTCGTATCTTTGGGTGCAAGGGGACCGCGAGCACAGGGCAGGGCGCCCGGCGCACGACTCTCTCGGTCACGCTGCCAATCAGCATATGCAAGAGTCCGGTTCGCCCGTGTGTCGACATGACGATCATGTCGAATCCTTCATGCTCGGCTTTTTCGATGATCTTCTTGTAGGGCGTTCCGATGACGACTTCCTGTCGCACTCTCGTGTTCGCGAGCAAGTCTGCAAAGCTATGGCTCACGAAGTCGTGCAGGAGCAATTTTCTCTGTTCTAGGGCTTTCTTGAGTTTCGGCAACTCGGTTTGCTGCACTATCCATGCTTCCTCAGCCTGCGGATAGGGTGTTTCCTCCACCGTAAGCACGTTAAAAATGACGACCTCAGAATCTTGAGCTTGTGCCAGTTCCAGCGCATATTGCACACCTACCTTGCAATGGTTGGAGAGATCCGCCGGAGCCAGAACTTTTTTGATGTTAGCCATTTTTAGTCCCTTTATAGACCCTTGAGCGCTCTCCTCGCAATAGCAATGGTTCGTCCTGGACAGGGTGAGCGGGCCAGCCGAGAAAGCCATGGGCCCATGCTTTCGCCTATTGCCGTGCCTTGTTTGCGTTGTGAACGGAGGCGTTGGGGCACCGAAGAACGGTTCAAAGCGAATGGGCGGAGCCAGTTTGACCGATGTGTTTAGCGTCGACTAGTATAGGGGCTTGCGCAAGCGCAATTGGATCCCCGAATAGCAAACCGTGACGAAATGAAGTGACCTCGTCCGAAGCATATGAGTATGGAGGGGTGTAACATTAAGGAGGGCAGGATGCAGGCAAGTCAGAGACAGTTCATCGTTGGGACGGTTAATCCTACTAACCGGCCAGGGCCGCGAAATCCAGAGCTCGACGACAAGTTGCCGTCCAATGTCAAATTTATCAGCAATTCCATGAGCTTTAGCCGAGGAACGAAAGAAGAGTTTGAAGCCTCTATCCCAGGCTACGAAGCTAAGGTCGGCGAGTTGGTAGAGATGAAAGCCGACCTTGTCCGGGCCAGCGGGGCTCCGCCGTTCATGCTTCTGGGCTTCAAGGGCGAAGGCGAGATCATCCGCCGTTGGGAAGAGAAATACGGCGTGCCCATGTTTACCTCGGGGCAAAGCCACGTCCGCGCCCTGCGGGCTTTGAATGTCCGCAGCTTCGTGGGTGTCAGTTATTTTCCGGCAGAGATGAATGGCATCTTCGCGCGGTATTTCTCGGAAGCCGGATTCGAGGTGCTTGCAATGGAAGGGATCGAGGTTGCTTTCGCGGACGTGCCAGCAGTACCCCCGATGCACATTTTTGAGGCCGTCAAGAAACTGTTTGAACAACATTCCGGCGCGGAGGGCATTTACATGCTGGGCTCCGCGTGGAAGACACTGGAAATCATTGACCCGCTGGAAAAAGCTCTCTCCGTACCCGTGATCCATCCCGCCCCCGCGCGTTGCTGGCAAACCCAATTACATCTGGGCTTGCGCAATCCAATCGGCGGGTATGGACGCCTATTGGCAGGGATGCCACCGCAGGTCGTGGAGTAAATCTGTTTCCGTTATGAAGTAGCTACTTGCCACTCTTTAATTCAACTTGTTTCTTGATTTCATCGATGAGCGGTTCGACTTTGCTCTTTAGATCTGGAGCGAGTTGAAAGGCCTTGTGAAAATCCCCATCCGCGTCTTCGTCTCGTTGCTGATGTAGCCGCGCAATTCCGCGGTACACATAAGCCTGCGCATGGCGGGGTTGCAACACGACCACCGCAGTAAAGTCTCTCGCCGCGTGGCTGTATTTTTGAACTCGCAGATAGGCGATGCCGCGATTAAGCGGCGGCTCGGGGTCATCGGGTGCGAGGCGGATCGCTTCGCTGAAATCTTCGATGGCGGATTCATGCCTGTCTTGAGTGGCTTTGGCCAAAGCGCGGTTATAATAAGCGTCGGCGAATTTGGGGTTGAGTTTCAACGCTTCACTGAAGTCCTCAATGGCTTTTTCCGTTTCCCCGGAGGCCGCGTAGGCGATGCCGCGATTGTAGTAAGCGTCGACGAGCTTGACGTCGAGGCGAAGGGCTTCCGTATAATCCTCGATGGCTTGCGCCTTTTTGTCCATGGCCAGGTAACTGTTGCCGCGATTGTAGTAGGCTTCGGGGTCGTCGGGGTTTAGCTGAACGGCAGCGGAAAAGTCCTTGACTGCGGACTCATATCGCTTAGCGGCGAAGTAGAGGCTGCCCCGGTTGACGTAATTTCTCGGATCCTTCGACTTCAGTTTAATGGCCGCCGTGTAGTCTTTGAGCGCTAGAGCGTCTTTTTTCAAGCGGCGATAGGTATTGCCGCGGTTGTAATAAGCTTCCGCATCCCTTGGGTTCAAACGCAGCACTCGGCTGTAATCTGCCACTGCCTGCTCGTTCTGGCCGAGGTCATAGTAGGCATTACCGCGGTTGAAATAGGCTTCCGCCAGCTTGGGGTTGGCCTTGATCGCTCTATCGTAGAACGGGACTGCCTCTTTGACCCTGCCGGCATCGTGGAGCTTGAATCCTTCCATGAGCGCTTCCTCCGCCTGTCCCGCCAGAAGGGGAGAGGGGGTGAGGAGCCCGACGAGCAGCGTAAGAATCCAGTGAGCCGTTAAGAAACGCATCATGAGGTCAGGGTTTTGTCGGCGGTGCTATTGATTCGCCCAGCAAGGAATCCAGTTTGGCTTTGAGACCCGGCTCGAGGCTTACCGCCTTCGTGAAATCTCTTTGTGCTTCATCGGACTTTCCTTGGCGCAACTTGATGACGCCCCGGTTGGCATAAATGCGGGCATTTTGCGGGTCTAGTTTGATGGCTTCGTCGTAATCTCTCAGTGCCTGGTCAAACTTGCCGAGAAGCGAATACGCGTTGGCGCGGTTGTTATAGGCTTCCAGGAATTTGCCGTTAAGCTTGAGCGCCAAAGAATAATCCTCCACGGCTCTTTCATATTGACCCAAACGTCGCTGTGCCAGTCCGCGTTGGTAATAGATCTCCGCGTTCTTGGGATCTCGCTTCTGCGCTTGCTGGTAGTCGCGAATGGCTTGATCAAACTGTCCGAGAGCGGAGTATGCATTGCCTCGTTGAAAATATCCCTTGGCGGCCTTGGGGTCTTGTTTCACCACCTGGTCGTAGTCTTTGATCGCTTGGTCGTACTTTTTTTGTACGAAATAAACATTGGCGCGATTAAAGTAACCATCGGTCAGCTTGCTGTCTCGGCTGATGGCTTCATCGAAATCCTTGATGGCCCGTTCGTGCTGACCGAGCTTGTAATAGGCGAGGCCACGGTTGTTGTAAGCTTCATTTAGTTTCGGATTGAGGCGAAGCGCTTCATCGTAATCTGCGATCGCGCGTTCATGTTGTTTGAGCTCATCGTAGGCGTTTGCTCGGTTGTAATAGGCTTCGGCGAATTTTGGGTTGAGCCTCAGGGCTTCGTCGTAGTCCTTGATGGCTTTCTCTTCATCGCCGAGCCGTGCATATGCCGTTCCTCTGCCAACATAGGGCGCGGCAGCTTTTGGGTCCGCCTTGATGGCACGATCGTAGGCCTTGACGGCTTCTTTGACTTTCCCCGACTTGAGCAGTCGCAGACCCTCAG
>JBFJTQ010000220.1:0-5459 GCA_041625275.1 Binatia bacterium
CGGAGTCGTCAGTAGTTTAACGATCCAGTCGCGGGTCATCTCTATCGATGCTTCCCGGTTGAAGTTCGGCGTTCCGCCGACCATCGCCGCCAGCGGGTGACCATTGCCGTTGGCAACTTGGCGGGCGATGCCGCCGACCTGGCTAACGATTCGCGGCTTACCGTGATAGCCTGCACCGGTCACAGCCAAACCGAATCCTTCGCGCAACGATTTTGCAATGATGACATCGGCGCGGGTTTGAAGCGCGTTGAGTTCCAATTCCGTGAGATCTTCAGAAGTCAGGCCGGTGTGTTTCAAGCCGATGGCGCTTAAGGTTTGCCTCTGTTCAGGAGTTATGGATGCGCTTTGCGGATCTAACGGCAACAGATGTACGGCCCCGTCGCCATCGAGCATTTGCCGTATTTGAGCCAAAACCGCTTGAGCCTCGGGATCGTCCTGCGCCAGGGGGCCAGCTAAAACCAGCTCGGGCAATTTACTCTGGCTGGCCAGGAGCCTCCGGGCGCTGCGCACGGCTTGCATGACTCCGATGGGATCTTTCCACGGATCGAAACGTGCGTTTTGCAGCAGCATGGGAAGCGAGCGGTCGTAAAAATGTTCCAAGCCGTATTTGCGCAGAGTCGTATCGACAAAATCCCTTGCCTCAGGCAGGTTCAAATCCCGATTAATCAAGGCGAGAGGGTTGATGGACGGAAGAATGAAGCGCACCGGAATCCGGAGTCCCGGAGGGACCATCTCCGGCAAATGAAAGATCGCCGCGTTGCATTGGTTGACGTACTGTAGAAGAAACTGCCACACACCATAGCTCGGGTGGGACGCCTCCGCCCCGGCAAGATCGAACTGAATATGTCCGCGCCAAATAACAACACTCTCGGGAAACTCTCGACGTAAATACGGAATAAGACCTGCAGGCTGCGGGTCGTGCACTACGATTACGGCGGGGGATGACAACCTGTGCTCGCTGAAGAGACGGCGCAAGTGATCAACATTTTGCCTTGAGACATGCTCGTAATGTGAAAGCATCGTGGCAGTAATACGTGCCTGAGGGGAGCCTTGCAGAGCATTGTGGAATTTCTTGGTGATTTCGAAGAATGAATCATCTCCGGCGATCACCAACCATTTGGCGGCAATTCCCACTTCGTTGGACAATGGAATCAGAGATTTGAGAATGTCGGCGACGCCACCGCCTACCGAGGAAGAATTGATATGCAACACAGTGAGAGGGCGGTCTTCGTGGTGAAAAGCCTGTTGCACCCTGGCAGCCAGTGACCGAAGACTGTGAATTGCTTCCGAGCCAACGATCGATTCAAAGACACGAAGATCGAAAGCCGGTGTTTGACGAATAAATGGAGCCATCATCATGTCTGCCGATGCGCCGAATGTCCGTCAGACCAATTTCTGTGCCAGAGCGGACGCGCGCATTCATACAGACAGCAATCGGCCCCTTCGTTTCGCCTCCGGAGCAATCCTACGGCCTAGGATTGGGGCGGAGGAGTCATCATGGTAATTGGCTGATTTGAAACGGCTTTTTGATGTCTTGGGGTGGTCAGTCAGGGTCAAAGAAAATCACTCGAGGTGCTCTCGTCAGCTGCATGCCTTGGCTCTAAGTAACATCTCTAGTGGCTAGTGCTTGTTGAGCGGCGATTGACGGTTCTGTCACGGCAAGTGTGACGGTGCGCACGGTCGGGGTTCAGCCGATCTTTTTTAACTTCTCCTTGTACATTTGCTGACGCTTGACGTAGCCCAGCGTGGCCCGGCGCATTTTTTCGAGGTCGTCGTCCGAAAGCTCGCGGATGACTTTCGCCGGTGCCCCGAGGATCAACTTGCGATCGCCATAGATCTTCCCTTCCGGCACCAACGCACCGGCCCCGATCAAGCACTCTTGGCCGATGACCGCGCCGTTCATGACCACGGCTTGAATTCCGATCAGGCAACCGTCGCCGATGGTGCAGCCGTGCACCATCGCTTGATGGCCTATGGTAACGTGGACGCCGATTTTGAGCGGATGGCCGGGATCGACGTGAAGTACAGCCCCATCTTGTACGTTGCTTGCGTCGCCGATTTGAATCGTGTCATTGTCGCCGCGGATCACCGCGCCAGGCCAAATGCTCACTTGTTCTCCCAACGTTACCTTGCCGATGATCGTAGCCTCGGGGGCCACGCGGGCCGAGGCCGGAATCTTCGGTGTGTCTTCACCGAGTTGGTAGATTGACATAGAGTCTCCTTGGACCAAGCGGTGCTATTCAACCATCGCTCTAGTCGCTAGCATTGTCTTGAGTGGGATGAAAGATAACGGGCATTTTACCACAGAGGTGCAAAGTTCGCAGGGGTCGTAGTATGCTGGTATTAAGTGCCAGAGACTTATTTTGTGTCAGATAACCTGCTGTCGTGATCCATAGGGTAACTCTGAGTTGGCTGGCATCTCGGCGAGTTCAAGCAGCCGGCAAGAGGCAGCCATTCCGGTGCTGTGAAAACTCTTCCCTGGCGTAGAAGTGTGAGCGGGGCTCGCCTATAATCAGTTAATTACGAAACATGGAGGTTGGGTTCATGAAGAGCTGTGTGGACCGCGTATCGATCTGCTGTACCGCTATTGCTTTCGCCCTCTCTGTTGTGTTCTTGCCTCTTACGGCCGCCGGGCAAGCAAAGGGAAAAGAAAAAGCCGGTGGCGGCCAGAGTTCGTCCTCGCCTCTAGGCCGCGGCGCGGGAGAGTTGCCCGCGGGGTTGGAGCGCCGCGAAAGCAAGCGCGGCGATGAGTTGCCGAGCGGTCTCGAAAAACGTACTGAAAGAAAAGGATCGCTTCCCAAAGGACTGGAATCGGGTGGCAAAAAGACTATCAAGGAAGAGAAGCCAAGCAAGAAAAAGGGCAGGAGCAAAGCCAAAGCGAAGAGTAAAGGCAAAGGGAAAAAGAGCGATCAGTCTCGGGCCAAATCATCGCAATAAATCTTAAGCCGACATTTTTTTCAGACCCGCACGGCCCGCAAGCCTTACAACCTTGGGCGCGCCCTTCGGGATTGCAAATGGCAAATCTCAAATTGCGGGTCTGAGATGTGCGATCTGAAATCTGTCATTCTGAGCGCGGCGAGGACTAAACAGGCCTCGCGGATCACGCAGTCATATGGGTTATTGTCGGATCGAGGTAAAGTGCACGCGAAACCGAAGGGCTGCGGATTGGTGTGACAATTTTCAAAGGGAGGGTTTGTGGCGAATATCCATATTGATGGCAAGGTAGCGATTGTAACGGGGGGTGGTCGGGGCATGGGCCGGTCTATGGCGATAGCGTTGGCAAGGGCCGGGGCCAAGGTCACGATTACCGCTGCCCGGGAAGGGAGCGAATTGAAAGACGTGGCCGCAGAAATCTCGCGACTCGCTGGCGCAGAAAGGATTCATGCCGTGATCGCGGATGTAACGGACGAGCAGGCATGTTGGAGGGTTCGCGACGAAACCCTACAACGTTTTGGCGGATTGCATGTCTTGGTGAACAACGCAGGCCGCGGCCACAAGTTTATTCACGATGCCAACCCAACTTTGCCGATGGATTTTTGGAATGCCGACACGCTCGCCTGGAAGCTCATTATCGACACAAACGTCAACGGTCCTTTTCTCATGGCTAAGGCCGTTACGCCTCACTTCCTATCACAGAGGTGGGGGCGAATCGTGAACATTGGCGTGACACCGAGTTCCATGCAAAAACAACGCAACTCGCCCTATGGCGTCTCAAAGGCGGCAATGGAATCGGAAACGGTCATATGGGCTCAAGACCTTCAGGGAACGGGGGTGACCTGCAACAGTCTGTCACCCGGCGGAGCGACGCTGACCGGTATGGTGTACGGCAAGGATAGAGAAAGACCTGGTCTCTACGACCCCGACGTTATGGGACCGCCAATAGTATGTCTAGCCTCGGAATCGTCCTCTTGGTGCAACGGGCAAAGGCTGATCGCCAAGGACTGGGACCCGAAGATCGATTTGAACGAGGCAGCGCGAAGAGCCATCGGAGCGCCCGCATTGACACCTCCTAGCGCGGACGCGCGCCCGACGATCCGGTAGCGGTTGAGGTTTAGGGCTTCTTGGTTTATGTGCATAAAACATACGGCGGGGAAAGCCCCAACGCCGGGAAGGTTGCATCGAGAAGGGCTTGGGATTGTCTCGGAAGGATGATGGGTAGACTGGGGGGATTTATGAAGAAGATCGAGAAAATACTCGCACCGACGGATCTTTCGGAACTTTCTCTTCTGGGTTTGCGCTATGCCCTGGAGCTGGCTAGGGGCTGGGGTGCCCAGGTCACGGTTTATCAGGTGACCGATGCCACGGAGTTGGCCAGTTACAGGGCCCGTTCGCTAGATGATTTGATCGAAAAGCACAAAAAAGCCCTTCGCGAACTCTTAAGCGATCATTTCGCGGCGCTTCTCCCATTGATCGAAGTTCGCGAGAAGGTCGAAGTTGGCTCCCCGGCGCAAAGCATCGTAGCCGAGGCGGAAAAAGAAGGAACCGATCTCATTGTCATGTCGACCCATGGGAGAACCGGTCTGTCGCACTTGCTAATGGGCAGCGTGACCGAAAAAGTGGTGCGTGGGGCCTCGTGTCCCGTCTTTTCGGTGCACCAGCCGCGCGGCAAAACGGCCGGTCCGGAAAACTGACAGCGCCGCTTTCGGACCGGCTTCGGGTAGTATCGGACATTTTCTTTACCGCAGCATTGCTGTTCCTTTGAGCGGTAACCCAGGACGTGCTGGGGAATTAACTGAAGCACGATGTCAAGCTTTACCGGTGGCAAGATATGAATATACGTGGGACCGGTATGGTTTAAACCCGAATTCCGCAGCAGGAAGTTTCGTAAGGAGCCTGGCGCGATCCTTTCGACGCGAAGACAATAGGCCGCTGCCTCCGAGCGGACAACCATGGCCGGTGGATAAGGTAGCAGCCTCAAAACCAGAGTGACCGCTTGCCGACTCGCAACAAGGACTGCGAAATTGTGCGCTTGGATGTCTTCGCTACTCCAGGCTCGCCCCAGGCGAGGTACACGGCGTATCCCAATTGCGGAATCCGGCTTAAATGCGCCGCGCTGTCCTCCGGGTTGGGTCCTTTTAGTCGGGGGGCAAGGGGCCTCTCCTACGGATGTGCCTTATCAAGGCGCGGGTTGAGGGAAAAGGGATGAACGCTGCATGAAGATCGCGACTTGGAACGTCAACTCGCTCAAGGTGCGTTTGCCACAGGTTCTTGATTGGTTGGCCGCTCACGAACCAGACGTCTTTTGTCTTCAAGAGACCAAACTCGAAGACAGCAAATTCCCGGCGGCGGAGATCGACGCCTCGGGCTACCTGGCTGTGTATGCCGGACAGAAAACGTATAATGGGGTGACAATCCTGTGCCGCACGCGAGCGGAGCAGATCACGGTCGGAATACCCGGCTATGACGATCCGCAAAAGCGGGTCCTCGCTGCTTCCATCAATGCGATACGCGTGGTGTGC
>JBFJTQ010000221.1:0-5438 GCA_041625275.1 Binatia bacterium
GCTTTAACGGCGGTTTCTTTAAGTTATTCCGGCGTGCAGTCAAAGAGACGTGCGCAGCACTAATTAAAAGGAGGCAGTGTCATGAAAAAATTTTCGATTCTATTGATTGCTTTGCTTGTTGTCCTGGGATTTTTGGCCCCGTTGGTGTCGGCGGATGATACCCTAGCAAGATTCAAGGGCGGAATTGGAGTCATCCCCGTGTCGAATGTAACGGTGAGTAC
Source organism: Binatia bacterium (assembly GCA_041625275.1). Taxonomy (GTDB): domain Bacteria; phylum Desulfobacterota; class Binatia; order UBA9968; family UBA9968; genus JBFJNS01. Next base: position 222 of record JBFJTQ010000221.1, read on the forward strand.
GGATACAACCCCCGTTGTTACTGTCAACCGGAACATCGTTCGCGGTGTCGCTCCCGCCGGACAGATCTGGGTGATAGAGGATCTTGATGCCCGAGTGAGGATGAATGGAGACATCAGGGTCAACGGTAAAGGGCTGATTTTTGGCGGCGGCAACAATACCGGGAGGGCGACTGGGCAGAACGTTATCGCCACGCTGGTTTGTGAAGACTTGGTTCAGCGCAGCACCTCTCTTCCTGGCGTGCCTCTCGCCGACAACGGCGACTTCAGAATCGACGATGTGCTGACACCTTGGCCACCTGACAATTGCGACGATCCCCGGCTCCTTATCCGAAACGCCGGCGGTACCCAGGGCTGGTTCGCAGCCGGTATTCTGAAGTTTAAAAACGACATGAACGAATTGTCGCATAGAAGAGGTCGAGGGCAGTAAAATACCAACGTCGTAGATTTTCATAGCCCAATGCGTTCGTCGCTGCGCGTGTTAACCTAAGCTGCGGGGTTGCTCCAGATCCCGTAGGATGGGTTGAGCGCCGCGACGCCCCCCAGCATGCTTTTTTCCTTTCCCGATGGGTTAGTGGCTTTGCTTCTAGACTCATCCTGCGGCTTTGCGCCAAAGCAGCAACACGATCACGGCCGCGATCAGGCTTACTCCCCAAGCAAACCAATCCCCAAACCGGACGTAAAGCGTTTCGCCTTCCAGAACTTCGACCTGCGCATTCATCACGGCCGGCACGAAGATCGGCAGCGTTTGAACGATTTTCCCTTTGGCATTGATCACGGACGTGATGCCCGTGTTCGTCACGCGCACCAGGCTGCGGCGCGTTTCAATGGCGCGCCACTGGGAGAGCCGCGCGTGTTGCCAGGGTGCCACACTTTTGCCGTACCAGGCATCGTTAGTGAGATTGACCAGCAGATTAGCCTTTGTCTCTTTGACGAATTGCCGAGATAGGTGAGGCATCAGATCCTCATAACAGATCAGCGGAGCCATGCGGATGCCGGCGGCGAGATCGAGCGTGCGCGGCCCGTTCCCGGGAGTGAAGCCGTCGGAAAACGGCAGCGCCGGTAGCTTGGAGAGAACGGCGGCAAACGGAAGGTATTCGCCGAAGGCCAAAAGCACTTGCTTGTGATAGCGGCTCAAGACGCGGCCGTTCCCGTCCGCGAGGAAAGCCGTATTGAATGCTTTGAGATCGGACCCGGCGGCACTGCCGCTAAAGCTCCTGGCGCCGAAGACAAAGTAAGCCTCCTTCAACTGAAGGGCGTCCAAAAACGGCGCCGGCAGCGCCGGCAGGTTTTCCGGCAACCACTCTTCAATGGCCGATTCGGGCCACATGACCACCTGGGCGCCTGTTATAGTTCGGGTGAGTTCCGTGTGAGCCTCGAGGTTTGCTTTCATCTGCTTTGGATCCCATTTCATGCCCACAGGGATATTGCCTTGCACCGCCGCAACGCTGAGCTTGGGAGCCGAGTTCATGAGATCCGTGACGGTGCTCAGCCTCATGAAGCCGTAGACCAAAGAGGCCAGGAACGTCGCCCCGAGCAGCGCTCCCGCTAGCCACGGTGCCCGCCGTCTCCCCTGCCGAGCGGTGATGATCTCATGGAGCACCGCGTTCGCCCACATGATGATGAGGCTTGCGCCGAAAGGACCAAGTGCGTCAGCGCTTTGAATGAAGCTCGCAAATGAGCTCTGGCTGCTTGCCAGGTACCATGGGAAAAAGTGCGGGAACCAGAATTCGGAAGTTACCCAAAACAGCGCCGGATAAAGGGCCAGCGGCCCTGACCCTAAGCGGCGCACGAGGAAGGCAATGACGGCGAACTGAATTGCCTGCAACCCGGCATAAATCACAAAGATAAGAGCACTCAGAGGGTAAGGGAATCCGCCGAAAACGCTGATCGTGTACACCAGCCAATGAAAACCGAATAGGTGCGCCAAAAAGCCGGTCAGCCACCCGCACAACACGGCGCGCCGCCAAGTTTCAGCCCTCTGAATCGCCCAAAGCAACGGCACAAATGCAAACCAGGCAAGCGGGAAAAAGACCGGTGAGAGGAAAGGCGCCGCTAGCAGGAGTGCAGTTGAAAGAGGAGCAAAAATCATGCTTGACATGCGAATTATTAATATATAAAGAAAATTGGAAGGCACGTGTCTACATGGACTTCACTCAGTGCGGGCGATTGCTCTTCCGACTATACCTAGATCTGTCACGATCCCCTTTCGAATTCGCGGGGAAATCCGGACTCGGCATAGTACTTTGGTAGTGGCAGTACCCCCGCGACGGCCGGCAATTGCCTCAAAACGTATCATGAATGGGAAATAAAAAAATAGACAAAAGATATCGCAGCAGAGGTGGTGCATGAATAGAAAGCGACTGAGGCCCTTGATCCAGCTGAGCATCTTGCTCCTTGTTCCGCTCCTCACGGTTTCCGCCCGGGCTGGCTCTATTCTGGGCGACGAGTGGGAAAAGTTCCTCAAAGAGAGGGTTTCCTTTGGAGGATACATTGAAAACACGACCGGCTTGTCCATAAGCCGGGGCCACAGCCACTTCAATACCTCTAACCGCTTCATCATGAATCGCTTTACCATCCAGCCAGAATTCAACGTGGAATTCGCGGATAGTGCGAAATTGTTTCTCTCCTGGAGATTCGTCGCGGAACCCCGCTACAGTGCGGAGACCAAGAGTCGCCGGGACACCGTTCAGCCCGCTGGGACCGGCGGGGCTTTGCCTGCTGATTTTTATTCAGAGTATAAGGGCGTCCCCTGGGAGGCCGTGTTGGACTTCATTCCCACTGATAGGTTGCAGATCAGGGTGGGAAGACAATTCATCTCGTGGGGCGAAACAGACGGGCAGAGGCTGCTAGACGTCATCAATCCACAGGATCTCACGTTCGCTCCTCCCGCGGCGCCCAATCTCTTTAACCTAGACGAAACACGTGTTCCGCAGTGGGGAATAAGGATGTTGTACACGGTGCGCCCGGTCACCAACACCATCCTGGAATTTTTCGCCAATCCAGGGTTGGAGGCAAAAAAACATAGAGTAGACGAATTCATACCAACCAACGATATTGGCGACGGCACCGCTGACGGGGACCTGAGGTTCGGCCGATGGGGGTCGCACCCAGAAACACGCATGTCTGTGGCCCGCCTCTTTGCCAACCCAAGCGGACCCGTTCCGGTCGTCGTTCCACTCGCAAGCAGAGATTATCCCGACGCGGGCGATAACTGGAAAATCGGCGGAAGAATCACTCACAATTTCGGGGCCCTCAACGCCGGATTGGGTTACATCTGGGGCTATAACCCGCAAGCTGCGGATATGGTGTTCAAATTTAAAGGGACGGGCTGTTTGCCGCCGGCGAGCGGACCCCTGTGCAGGATCGGCCCGTCGGGGCCTTTCTTGCCAACGACTGTGAGCATCTCCCTGGTCAATGATCGCACTCATATCTTTGCTGGACACTTTAACTATCCAGTGGGCGAAGTCTTAGGAATTCCGGTCAAAACAGCCTTGAGAGGAGAATTGGCCTTTTATCCAGACAAGCCTTACAACATCAGTGAATTTCCCGGAAGAAATTGCATCACCGGGGCACCGACGGGTCTCAGGGCAGGGCCTAGCTGTAAACATCCCAGCAACGTGGTTGAGAAACATACCATCAGGTACGCGATTGGATTTGACCGTTCCACTTTTATTCCTTTTCTTCAGGACGATCCCTGGCGAGCATTCAGGATGAGCTTCCAGATTTTCCAGAGCATCATATTGGACCACGAGGATGGCATCCGCGCTTTCGGCCACGCAGAAAAGATTAAAAGGGTGACGACCTTACTGACCTTTAGAGTCAACACAGGATACTTGGGAGACACGATCCTGCCGGACTTGTTCGTTGGATACGATCCTTCCGGTTACTATACGGTTAACCCCGCGCTAACCTACCAGCCTCCTTGGAGCGAAAATCTCAAGCTTACCTTAACGGCAGCCATATACGGGGGAAATAACAAGTTCAAATCCCTGGGTTTCTTTTCCGAGAAAGACTCCGTCTTTCTCCAGATGCGGTACCAATTTTGATTGCTTTTTCGGAGGGCCAATGAAATCCGCGCTAAAAAAAGAATTTTCAATGATACGAAACGTCGCGCCATTAATACTTTTCGCGCTGTTTTGCCTCTACCCATCGCCGGCTCCGGCGGCGGATGCGGATCTCAAGCCAGGAGAGACCATCGGCCCGAGCAACTGGCAAAGGATTCAGGGGATGGTGGGAGAGAATTTATTAAACCGGGTCAAGGCCGGCTACACGATGCAGATCAAGGCCCCGAAGACCTACCGCCCGCTGAAGGAGTATATCGAAGCCACGGAGAAATACTCGGGCAAGGTCAAACTTGGACCCAACGGTGAAATTCTCAACTATGTTGCCGGCCAGCCCTTTCCAAATATCGACCCGAAAGATCCTCAGATCGGGCAAAAGCTCGCCTGGAACTTCTTCTACCGCTGGCTGGGGGACGACTACAAAACCGGAGGAGCGGTCAAGGGTGGCAAGATCATCCGAGCGGCGATCGAAAAGGACGGTTCGGAGCGCCGGGCCGATCTTGTTTCGTATTTTTTCTTTCCCAGCACAAGATATAGCCTGGACCCGAAGCCCGTAGTCCCCGGCTACGAACATATCGACTTCATGCAGCTCCGCGTCGACAGTTATCCGCGCGATGCCTCCGGGACCACCACGCTGGAGATTAGGTATAAAGATCCCAATAAAGCCGACGATCTTTACATCTACCTTCCCAGTATTCGAAGAATTCGCCGCGCCACCACGACCCAGCGTTGCCAGACTCTAGCCCCTAGCGAATTCAACCTCGACGACATCAACAGTTTCAACGCCAAGATTACTGACTTCAACTACAAGTATCTCGGCGACAAGAAGATGCTGGTCAATATCAGCCAGGAGCATTTGCCCTTTGGTCGCAAAGACGGCGACTACCTGCCCTTGAATGAAAAATGGGAGGTCGTGGATACCTATGTCCTCGAGATCACTCCCAAGGATTCGAGCTACTGCTATCCACGGAAGGTACTACATCTTAACAAAGTCACCTTTGATACTCACTGGACGCTCATGTGGGATAAGAGAGGGGAATACTGGAAAGAACAATTCGGCTTTTTCACCCCGGTCAAACTCCCCGACGGCCGCGAGGTTTGGTCAGTGGGGGATGTCGTTATCCATAACGTCCAGAACGGTCGCACGACGATCGTA
>JBFJTQ010000222.1:0-5423 GCA_041625275.1 Binatia bacterium
CCGGCGGCGGCGGACTAGGCAATCCCCTGGAACGGGATCCGGCCAGGGTTTTGAACGATGTGCGCAATGGCTACGTCACGCAAAAGCATGCCCGGGAAGTCTATGGCGTAGCGATCGATGGCGTGGACGGCGATTTTGTGTTGAACCAACAAGCGACGCGCAAGCTGCGCGGCCAGGCGCGAAGCTGAATTTCGCTCTTGGGCCATTAGAACCCTTTGAACTGTTGAAACGACCGCAACGGGCGGCGCATCCGCCCGGGCCATTCGATTATCCAGGCTTGCCATACGAGTAGGGATTCTATGTCCATCGATCCGATTACCCTCCAAGTCATCCAGGCGCGCCTCGCCGGTATCGTCCAGGAAATGCAAAACTCGCTCTTCCGCACGGGCTTCTCCACCATCATTCGCGAATCCCAGGACGCCAGTTGCGCTATTCTCAATACCCAGGGAGAAGTCGTCGCCCAACATGTAGTCCTGCCGCTGCACATGGGGGCCTTCCCGGCCTGTGCTGCGGGATTGCTGAAGAATTACTCCCTGTCAGAAATTGAGGAGGGTGACGCCTACATCACGAATCATCCCTACCTGGGCGGGAGTCCTCACGCGCCGGACATGGCCGTGCTCACCCCGATCTTCTATGGCGGAGAGCATGTCGGCTTTGCAGCAAACATGGCGCACAAGAGCGACATCGGCGGCACCGTGCCGGGAAGCGGCTCCGGAAATGCGCGCGAGATTTATCAGGAGGGGCTTCACGTTCCACCGGTCAAGTTCATGCGGCGCTTGCAGCCGGTCAAAGAAATCGAGGCCGTGATCACTGCCAATAGTCGAACCCCGGGATTGGTGATCGGGGATCTGCGCGGGCAGGTCGGCGCGGCGCGATTGGGCGAGCGCCGCCTGGTCGAACTCATGGATCGTTATGGCAAGGACACGGTTCTCGACTCCACCGTTCTGCTGGCGTCTTACACCGAAAGCCGTGTGCGCCAGGCAATCGCGTCGTGGCCCGACGGAGAATCCGAGGGGGAAACTTTTGTCGATCACGACGGCATTGACCTAAGCCGCCCCATTCGCATTCATGTGAGGATCCATAAAGCCGCGGACCGGCTTACGTTCGATTTCACCGGCTGCAGCGATCAAACGCAGGGGCCGGCCAATATTCGTCCTCCCTTGGTGCGAGCCGCCTGCGCCTATTGTCTCGTCGCTGTGGTCGATCCTTTCCTGCCCATCAATCAGGGACTCGCTCGGGTCATCGAAGCCACGTTTCGCGAGGGAAGCGTGGTCGATCCCTGCTTTCCGGCAGCCGTAAACACCTATATGCCAACGGCTTTAACGGTGGCCGAGGCCGTCCTGAGAGCGCTCGCCCCCCTTGTGCCGAGCAAACGGATAGCCGGGGGCTCCGGCAGCGCCGCTCTGGTGCTAGGCGGACGCGATATCAATGCGAATCGCGCCTTTGTTCACTATGAGATCTTCAGCGGCGGCACGGGAGCTCGATGGGGCAAAGACGGAGTGTCGGCAACGGCGTTTCACCTGAGCAACTGCAAAACGGCGCCCGTAGAAATTATCGAGTCGGAATTTCCAACCCGGGTGGAGCGCTTCGAGATGATCGCGGACTCAGGCGGGGCGGGCCGGTGGCGTGGCGGGTTGGGGTTCTTGAAGGACTATCGCATCCTTACGGACGAAGTCAGGTTTTCCATGCGCACCGACAAGCATCTGATCGAGCCCTTTGGCATCGATCGGGGCATGGCTGGAGGCAAAGGCTCCTGTGTCATCAATCCTGGTTCCGGCGATGAGAGGAGACTGCCTTCCCGCTTCGGCGATCAGCGCCTGTGCAAAAATGATATTTTGCGGCTCGAGCGTCCTGGCGGCGGCGGACTGGGGCCCCCCTGGGAACGGCCAGCCGAGCAGGTTTTGGAAGATGTTCGACAGGGCTACGTATCGATCGGCAAAGCTCAGGCTGCCTATGGCGTCGTCATCGATTCCATAGACGGGCGCCTGGTTCTCAATGAGGCAGAAACGCAAAATTTACGACGGAAAACGTAAAAAATAGTGGAAAAAGAAGGTCGCCTCTGCTATAAGCACAACAAACTTAATCTCCAGAAGGAGGACCAATGGCAACAAAGAAGAAACGCAAACCCAACGCAGCATTCATGAAACCCGTGCAACCGGATGCGGCCCTCAGCGCCGTGGTCGGAACCAAAGCGATTCCGCGGACGGAAGTCACCAAGAAACTGTGGGCCTATATCAAGAAGAACGGGCTCCAGGACAAGAAGAACAAGCGAAACATCAATGCCGACGACAAACTCAAGACGGTCTTCGGCGGCAAGAAACAAGTCACGATGTTCGAGATGACCAAACTGGTCAGCAAACACGTAAAATAAATAACTGTAACGGTCTTTTCGCGACTTGAGTTTACAGGGAAGCCATGGGCTGTGGGTTGACCACGGGTTGTGGTGGGCTGAAAATGAATTTCGCGAATGCCGAGGGGTTTGTGCGGCGATTGTTTGCCTTTGGGCCGCCCGTGACCAAGCCTACTATCGGGCCTTTCCCAGAATCCGATAGCCACTGCGACGGGGCCACGGGCAGGTTGATCGGTTTGCCCGCAAAACCTCAAAAACGATATTTGCCCGTCGTTCACCCCTCCGCATGTTCACGACCGAAGAATGCGGAGGGTATCGCTCCGAGCTAGATTTGCATCTCTTACTGTTTCCCCTTTAGGAGGTGATCGTTTTCCTTAAGGAAGGACCTTATTTGGTCCACATGGTCCAGCAACCTGAGCCACTGTTCTTTGTAGAGCGTCACAGGAAACCTGCCGAGACCGTAGAGCGATAGAGCTCCTTTTTCGCTTACTTTGAGACGCAATTGACCTGGTTTTCGTTGCTCGACCTGCTCGCGGAGCGCCTTGTTCTCCGCCTCAAGACGAGCTAGTTTTTCTTCTGCTGTTTCTTCTGCCATAATTCCTCCCCTAGTCCTAACGGCCCGATTCAGTTTGCCCGCATGAGCATGATCGGTCCGATGAGTTTTTCTTGCTGAAACATCCCAAGCCCATCTAGAGAATATTCACGCGAGGCCAACCATCGTCAAGCCATCCGCTGTGCCATGATTCGGCGGATCGTCAATCCGAGGTCTCGCGCCACCATCGGTTTCAGGCAAAACGCATCCACGCCGAGCTCTTTGGCTTTGTCGGCGTCCACAACATGACTGTACCCGGTGCAAAGAATAATCGGTATGTCGGAACGGATGCGGCGGAATTCTTTCACCAGAACGTCACCGCGAGCATCAGGCATACTCTGGTCCGTAACAATCAGGTCGACGCGGTCGGGCGCGGCGCGGAAAGTTTCTAACGCCTCCGCGCCGGAGTTTTTGCCGATCACCGCATAGCCAAGATCTTCCAAATTTTTTCCAATTGCATCCACAAGATCCACCTCATCATCCACATACAGGATGCGTTCCGTCCCATGTGCGCTTGGCTCTGCCGTCTCGCTTTCATCTTCGATGAGCCCGGCCGTACTTGGCAGATAAACACCGAAGGTCGCGCCTTTCCCGGGCGCGCTCTTGACCGTAATGGCGCCGCCGTGGCTCGCGACGATACCATGGACCACGGCCAGCCCCATGCCGGTCCCCTGCCCGGCTTCCTTGGTGCTAAAGAAGGGCTCGAAAATCCGCTCCACGACTTCGGGTTCCATTCCATGACCGCTGTCTCTTACCAGCAGATGAACGTACGGTCCGGGACGTAACTCCGGGTGAATGGCCGCGGCGTCTTCGTCGAGATCCACCGCATCCACTGAAACCTCCAGCACTCCGCCCTTGTCCCGCATGGCATGCTCGGCATTGGCGCAGAGATTCATCAAAACTTGAACCAATTGTGTGGCGTCGGCGAGGATGATTCCGGCATCGGCGTTGATCTGTTGCCGAATCTCAACTGTGGACGGCAATGACGCGCGAATCAGACGCATGCTCTCATGAATAAGCGAGTCTATTCTCACGGGCTTCCGCTCCTGTTCGCTCTGACGGCTGAACAGCAGGATCTGTCGTACCAAGTCCTCTGCGCGTCTTTCACCGGCGAGGATTTTCTGCAGATGCAGCCACGCGGGACTGGTCACTGGAGTGCTGTTGATGGCGAGTTCCGTGTAATTGATGATGCTCATCAATATGTTGTTGAAATCGTGCGCGATCCCCCCGGCCAACGTACCGATGGCTTCCATTTTCTGGGATTGCCGAAGCTGTTCTTGAATTCGTTTACGTTCCCTGATCTGTCGCTGAAGCTCACGATTAGCCGCCTCGAGCCGCTGGTATCCGTCCTGGAGGGAAATGCTCATCGCGTTGAAATTCCTCGCCAGCTCCCCAAATTCCGTCCTGTCGTCGTCCGCGATGGTATGGCCGACGGACCCCGAAGCGATCACTTTGGTCGCCCTGACAAGCTCTCCTATGGGCTTGGTAATCGATCGTGTCAGGCGCACCGCCACCAGCAGCGCGAGCAGCAGCGAAGAAGCAAGTATGATAAAAATCACGATGCGCGCATAATTCACATTCTTCATGGCAAGCGCCGTCTTTTGCGCAAGCCTTTCACTGGCGGCGACGGACATGTCTTCGGTCTCGCGCAGCAGTTGGTTACCGATGTTTGCGGCCTCCGACTGAATTCTTAGAATTCGACTTTTATCGGCTGACGCGGTGATGTAGTAGCTCAATGCGTTCTTGTACGCCTCTATGAGAGAGCGACTATTTTGTATCTGTAAGTATACGGATTCGCGGTGATGGCAGGACATGCATTGTTCAGCGGACTGGTCGAGAGTCGCGACATGGTGAATGATCAAATCCAAGTTGGGACCCATGGGAGTCCGAAGCGTGTAAAGATCCGACTGCACCGTTTGGACGCTGATGAACAAGCTTCGCCGCAGCTCCTCAATTTCATGAAGTGTGACGAGGGTGAACAATTCTCGTGTCGTGTTTGTGATATATAAAGTCGAAATCAGGGTCGCCGTGGTAAAAAAACCAAACAGCGCCAAAAGAGAGAGGCTGATTTTGCGCTTCACTCGCGGAAGTCCTTGTCATTTGTTGACGTAGGTATATCGCTGGAGATCAATGCCTGCCTTTTCGGCAATGTCGAACACGGGCTTATAATCCTCCGCTACGGTCTTGATAAATTTATTAGCGCCAAACTTTCTCAGAACGGCTTTGCCGTCCGGGTCCTGATCCATTTCAAGCAACACCTCTGTCAACCGGCTCTTGGTTGCGGGAGCGACGGTTCTTGCCAAACCGAGGCCGTTGGATGGCACCTTGGGTGACTCGGCGAGGACAACCACTTCCGTTTTGACGCGCGGATCCTGTCCCGCCACCAAATCGTATATCGTGTTCTTTGCGGCTCCGATTTCTGCTTCGCCGCTGAGGACGGCGCGGATCGCGGCGTCATGACTGCCCGTAAAATAGTATTCC
>JBFJTQ010000223.1:0-5412 GCA_041625275.1 Binatia bacterium
GGGATGGTCGTATGAGACATTGACCTCGCGCAATTCAAACCAATCCTGTTCTTTTTTACCGCGGCCCTGGATCTTAGCCTGCTGGGCGATCATCGTGCACATGAAGCATCTCCTTTCTCTGAGGCTTGGGCCGCCCGTTATCGCAAGTGCTTTTCGAGAAATGCAAGCACCTTTTTCCAGCCGTCCACGGCCTGCTCTTGCCGGTAGGCAGGGCGATCGTAATAGAAGAAGCCGTGGCCCGCGCCGTCATAACGGTGAAACTCGTAGCTTTTCCCATGTTTCTTCAGCTCGGCTTCGTGTCGATCGACCTGCTCAGGTGAAGGGGATTTATCCTCATTGCCGAAGATGCCAATCATCGGGCAGGATAGGTCCTTAGTGTAATCGATAGGAGCCACCGGCTGCTTCGGTGTGAGATCCTCTTTAGGTGGCGCAACCCGTCCGCCCCAGCACTCGACCAGCGCGTCGAATCCTTTGAGACGGCAGGCCGCCAGGAACCCGTGCCGGCCTCCCGAACAGGTACCGAACACGCCCACCTTGCTGCTCACGTAGGCCAGTGAGCGCAGTAACTTCAGCGATCCTTCCAGATCGCCTAAAACCTGATCGTCGGGGACCCCGCCGCCAGCGCGCACCTTGGCGCCGACATCTTCCGGCGTTCCGTGGCCGTCGCGGCAATAGAGGTTCGGGGAAATCGCCACGTAACCGTGATGCGCAAACTTCCTGGTACATTCCCGGTACCATTCATCCCACCCTGGAGCGTGGTGGATCAGGACCATACCGGGGAAGGGCCCGCTTCCCAACGGTCTTGCCATGTAGGCGTTAATGGTCTCTCCTTTGTGCCCTTGGACGGTAACGGTTTCGGCCAGCATGCCCTCGTACATATCGGTCTGATACATTTGGACACCCCTCATTTTTAAGTTTGATGCTTGCGTCGAGCGAACGTGGTTAGAACGATCCATTTATCCAAAACTCGCAGCGCATGCAAGCCCTTCGAGAGCAAATTTGTAGTAGGTCAGCGACCCGTCCAGGGGACACCATTTTAGGCTTGCAATAAGCGTTTGGAAAAAGTATCTTTGAAATACACTTCAGTATGGGGCCTTCTGTAGTGAAAAATAATCGAGAGTTGAAGGCCTGGTCAGTCTACCCTTGCGATTCAGCGCCTCGCGGACAATCCGACCAGAGCGTGCTCGTGTATTCCATGTTCTGCTTCCTGCGTTGACTTTGCGTCCAGGGTCAAAGACAGCAACCTTTTCCTAAAATAAGGAGGGAAATGTGGGCAGTAAAATTTATGTCGGTGGTTTGCCGTATGCGACCACGGACGCACAGCTCCAAGAAGTATTTTCAGCACACGGGACAGTTGAGTCGGCGCGTGTGATTACGGACAAATTCAGCGGCCGCTCCCGTGGATTCGGCTTTGTCGAGATGAGTTCCAGCGAGGATGCGCAGAAGGCAATTCAAGCGCTCAATGGAACCGAAATGGATGGCCGTACCTTGACGGTCAATGAAGCCCGGCCGCAAGAAAAGCGATCGGGGTTCGGCGGCGACAGGGGCGGCGAGAGGCGGGGCGGCGGGCGCAATCGCTGGTAATTCGCGAGGTCTAGTTTAAGAAAAAGGACAGGGACGCTGGGTCGGGGCGTCCCTTTGTTTTTCCCGTGCCTCTCGCGGGGACGCCCGTAAGGGAACGCCGTCGTCCGTTTTGGCCACGCTTCTAAGTCGGTTCACCGAGGCACGTACATGGAACAGGTTCCACTGCGGCGTCTGCGCTTGCTGAACCTTAAGGGGGAGCCCGTAGAGCTGCACAATTGTTTTCAAGTCTATCTGCTTTTAATCTTTCTCAGGCATCTCGCCTGACTTCCGTGCCAAGCCCACCTCGGCGAGGTGAGTTCCGTAAAGGAAGCGTTGACTGCGCGCGGGGTGTCGGTGGTGGTCGTTTCCTTTGGCGAGCCGGCGAAGCTGATTCAATATCAAGAATACCATCAATGGCCGTTCACGATTCTCGCGGACCCGCAACGCGCTGTCTATGAAATGTTTTCGTTGAAGCGACTTTCATGGCTGCGTGTCTTTTCGCCAGCGACCCTCAAATTATATCTGAAGCTCCTCCGCGAAAATAAGAAGCGACAAGATTACGGTAAGGAGGATATTTACCAAGCGGGGGGCGATTTCTTGCTCGACCGCGACGGCCATGTTCTTTTCGCTCATCGCAGCCAGGACCCTGCCGACCGCCCCCCCGCAAAGAAATTGCTTGAAGTCATAGACCGCCTCACCGCGAGATCTTCCGCCCAGCCGTAATCTTCTGCCGGCGAGATCAGAAGCTTTCGCCGCAAAGCAAGGGATTGGTGTGTTTTTGGACGGTGATTTGGCTGAGCGACTAACGACGGGTGGCCAGTTGCTGCGCATTTGGAACACTGCGCGGGCGAGAACGGGGATATGATATGAAGTGGACGCTCTCGAACATCACGTGTCTCGTAATAGCCACCTGCATGATACCACCGCTACCAAACTAATTTCCGAGCCTAGATTTGCAATGCATTCGAGCAGAATGTGAAGAAACGCCAGACGAAAGCAGGCGCTGGGTCTTCGAATCAAGAGTTGCCCCGAGTGGAACTATGAAACGACTCCCGACCCCGTTTCTCGAGCCGGTCAAGTTTGACATAAGACCAGCTTAATTAGATACTGACTCTACCAAAGATGGGGGTACTGGGCCAGTCTATTTTCTGAGTTAGTCGCCTGAGGCTGGGAAAATGGCCTCGCACCGGTCTCGGGGTAATTCTTAGTGCTCAGTGACTACCCCCCTAAAGCAAATTCCAATAATTTCGATGTGCGGTCGGTGTGACGATCACGGGATTGGGGCCAGCCCAATTGCGGCGGTTCAAGAAATCCCACGAGATTAATCTTGTAGGAGGACGAGATCATGATGAACCTGAAGCATAGCTGGATACTCGCATTCGCATTCACGCTTGCGGCTTGCGGCCCGAGCGAGCAGGAACGCCGTCTCAACGAGCAGAACAAAACGCTGACTGCTGAGAAGGAGCGGCTAGAGGGCGAGCTCGCCGCGGCGCAAAAGGCGGTGGATGAGGGCAAGACCGAAATGAAAAAGCTGCAGGCCGATCTCAGCAAGGTGCAGAGCGAGATCTCGGCTGCGAACACAGCGAGAGAGGAACTGGCGCAGCGAGCCACCACGATCGAGAAAGCGAAGGCGGAAGCCGAAGCGCAGCGCGAAACGATTCGCGCCCAAAGCGAGCAGCTGCAAAAAGATATCGCCAACTTGAAGACGGGGACCGCGCAGCTAAAGAGCCAGGTCGCGGAGCTTAAGTCGTCGCTGGATTCGGCCAAGAGCGAAGCGAAGCAGGCGAAGGCGGAAGCCGTGGAGCTCCGCTCGAATGTGCAAAGCAAGGAACGGGCGCTTGAGGTCGCGAGCCAAGACCTTCAGGCATTGCAGGGGCGGCACGCCGAACTGGAGGCCAAAGCCGCAGGGCTGAGGCAGTCCAACGAGGGGCTGACGAGCAAGCTCAAGAGCCTCGAGGCTGCGCAGGCAGAACGCGATCGGTTCTCTAGCGAGCTCGAGACGACGACCAAGTCGCTCGAGGCGGCCAGGACTGAAACCGCCGAGTTGCGCTCGAACGTGCAGAGCAAGGAACAGGCGCTTGAGGTCGCGAGCCGAGACCTTCAGGCATTGCAGGGGCGACTGGCCGGAGCGGACAAGAAAGCCATGGCGCTGGGCCAAGCCAATGAAGGGCTGACGACCAAGCTGAGCGCGCTTGACACGCAGCAATCGAAGCTGCGTGACGAGCTTATGGGTAAGGTGCGAGCCTTCGAGGAGGCAACGCGCGAGCTGCAGGCGTTGAGAGCCCGACTGCAAGAGGCAGACGCCAAGAACGCTCAATTGACTTCCGAGAACCAGCAGCTCAGCACCAAACTGAGCGAAGTCGCGACGCAGCGAACGACTTTGGCGGAGGACCGGAAGGTCCTGCGAACGGAGCTCGCCGCGACGGGCAAGGACCTCGAGCAGGCAAAGCAGCGCGTGATCGATCTCGACAAGTCCTACAGCACCCTGCTGGCAGAAAAGAACCGGCTCGTCGCAACCAGTGCGGAGCGGAGGGCCGAGCTCGAGACGAATCGCAAGGCACTCGAGGGCGCACAGGAGGAGGTGGCGCGTCTCACCGGCGCCCGCGGTATCTACACTGTGCAGGGTGCCGATTCGCTCTCCTCGATCGCTGCGTTCTTCTACCGTGACGGTAGCCGCTGGCCCGACATCTACGAGGCGAACGCCTTCCTCGTGGAGAACCCGGATCAGATCTATCCGGGTATGGTGCTGATCGTCCCGAAGTAAGCCGCTCGGGGAACGACAGGGGCAACGACCCGCCCGCGTGGGTAGCACCAGGCTGTGGGCGGGCGGTGCACGCGCTTTGGATTCCCCGCTGTTCATTGGGGCGGACCTCGCTACCTCCCCCCGCTGTTGCCCTGAAATTTGCCGGTCATTGATCTTTGCGAAATTGAATGACCTCCAATGGGGCACACAGCACCCCCAGTGCCCACACTGGGGACGGGTTGGGGTTGAGACATTGGGCGTCGTCGCTCAATTGGGGAGCGCTCGTAGCAAGGGGGTCAAACTGACCCCGATGTTTATATATTTGCCGAGTGTGGCGAAAATAGTTTGACATTTAGGTCTTACCTTTGATAGAGAACCGATTACTTTCTTCCCAACGAACCCGCTCCAAGATTCCATTAAGATTTGCGAAAGAACTTAATATGGTATCTCAAAGAAGCGATACCTGCAGAATTGTCCCATATCACGCCAAACTCCAGCGTGAGCAAACCCTTCGACAGGGACCCTATTTACCGAATAGTTAATTTTCAAAGGAGATAATGCCATGGCAGAATCATCCATCAAAGTGGGAGTAATCACGGACCAGACGGGTGCACTTTCGTTCATGGGTATCGCCAATGCAAACGTGGCCAAAATGGTGATTAATGACATCAACGCAAAGGGCGGCTTGCTAGGGCGACAGATAGATCTGCGCCTTGAGGACAGTGAAACTACGGATACGGTAGCCAAAGCCAAAACCACCAAACTCGTCCAGCAAGATCAAGTCGATATGATCTTCGGTGGCATTTACAGCTCCACGAGGCAGGCTATCAAGGGTCCTGCTGTGGTGAACGACAAAAAACTTTACATTTACCCAGAGCAATACGAGGGACAGGAATGTGACCCGCTCATCTTCTGCACCGGCCCGGTGCCAGCGCAGCAGGTTGAACCTCTCATTCCCTGGCTGATGCAACAAACGGGGGCGAAGAAATTCTACTTGCCGTCAGCCGACTATATTTGGCCACACGTCATGAACAAGAAGGTCGGCGAGCTTGCCACGGCTAACGGTGGTGCGATAGTCGGCGAGGAGTACTTTCCCCTCGATCACA
>JBFJTQ010000224.1:0-5409 GCA_041625275.1 Binatia bacterium
CTGGGTAATAAGCGGATTATGACTTCCACGGAAGCGCTGGAGGTCCCGGAGATTCCAAACAAGCTCCTGGTGGTAGGCGGCGGCTACATAGGAATGGAATTGGGAACTGTTTATGCCGCCCTTGGGAGTAACGTGGTCTTGCTTGAAGCCCTGCCCTCGATACTGGTGGGGGTCGACGCTGACTTGGTTCGTCCGGTTCTTCGATTCGCCGAAAAAACCTTCAAAGAGATCCGGCTCGGAGCGAAGGTTTTGAAAATGGCAACCGCGGGCAAACAAATCAAGGTCACAATTGAAATGAACAAAGAAAAACGGGACGAACTCTATGACAGCGTGCTGGTGAGTGTCGGTCGTTCGCCTAACTACGAAGACCTGGGCCTTGAGAACACGCGCGTAACCAAGGACGACAAGGGGTTCATCAAGTGCAATATGCAGCAACAAACTGACGATCCGAGCATCTACGCCATCGGCGACGTCAATGGCGGCGTGCTTTTGGCCCACCGCGCCGCGAGAGAGGCGAGAATTGCCGTGGAAGCCATCGTCGGGGAGGCAAGTGCTATCGACAATATCATTATTCCCGCCGTCGTCTACACGCATCCCGAAGTCGCTTGGTGCGGTCTTACCGAAACCGACGCGAAGCAGAGAGGCATTGAGGTGCAGGTGGCGAAATTCTTGTGGGGCGCGTCGGGCCGCGCTCTGACGCTGGATCGACCGGACGGATTGACAAAGCTGATCATCGAGCCCGAAACGGAAAGGATCTTGGGGGTCGGCATTGTGGGGACGGGCGCGGGCGAGCTGATCAGCGAAGGAGTTCTTGCCGTAGAGATGGGCGCAACCGCAAGAGATATCGCCGACTCCGTGCATCCGCATCCGACACTATCGGAAACCCTCATGGAAGCCGCGGAGGTCTTTTACGGAACGGCGACTCACACCATCACCCGGCGCGGCACCCCGGGACCCTCATCCTCATAGGTTTCGTCGACCTCATTGATACTGGCGAAATCGAATCATGACCCTAGACAAGCCACGGGTATTTCTAATTGACGGCAGCTCGTATATCTTCCGCGCCTTCTTCGCGCTTCCTCCCATGTCAAATTCCGCGGGTCTTCCGACGAACGCGATTTACGGCTTTATCAGCATGATCCTCAAATTCCTCAAACAACATCAACCGCAATACCTAGCGGTTGTGCTGGATGCGGGCAGAGAGACGTTTCGCAACGAATTGTTTGCGGAATACAAAGGGAACCGACCGGAAGCGCCTCCAGACCTGATTCCACAATTTCCTTACATTCGTAAAGCGTTGGAAGCGCTGAATGTCCCCTTGCTCGAACTGCAAGGTTTTGAGGCTGATGATCTCCTCGCCACCCTCTGCAAAACACTGGCCGGTGACGCCTTTGAGCTGATCGTCGTCTCAAGCGACAAGGATCTTATGCAGCTTGTGACCAACGGGGTGAAGCTGCTCGACAGCGCAAAAGACCGTTGGATCGGCGCCCAAGAGGTGAAGGCAAAATTCGGCGTGGAGCCGGAAAAGATCGTCGACGTTATGGGGTTAATGGGCGACGCCGTTGATAATATCCCGGGAGTGAAGGGGATAGGAGAAAAAACTGCCATCGCTTTGATTCAAAGGTTCGGCTCCTTGGACAATCTGTTCGCCCATCTCGAGGACCTCGAGAACGTCAAATTGCGAGGCGTCGCAAGAATCCGAACCGCACTCGAGGCGGGTAAAGAGGCGGCCTTTTTGAGCCGTGATTTAGCGACGGCAAGAACCGAAGTGCCAATCCAAGTTACCGTCGACCAACTCCGATGCCGCAATCCTAACGGCGATAAACTGCGGGAGCTTTTCCGAGAGTTAGAATTCACCAATCTCCTCAAACTGATCGAGAACCACAGCTAAGCGCAAGGCAAAAAGATTCGCGACCGATGTCTCTTCAGCGGGGCCGCCGAGGCCGCAAACCGTAGGCATGCCCTTCGGGATTGGAGACGGCATATTTCAAGTCGAAAATTTGAGATTTGCAATTTGGTATTCCTAACCCAGCGAGACAAGGGTGACCGTCACCCCGCTGTCCATAACCCCACGGCGGAAGAAGCCACAGGCACGGGCCGGTGAAAGGAAAGTCGGACTCCGACTAATAGTCCGACCCAGGCTCGTTCCTGCATCGCTCGCCGGGACGATCTCGCGCCCCTGCGCTACTTACGAACCGCGGGCTGGCATTCGCAGAAGTTGGCATTGGGCACAGAACTATGGCAGATTCACAGAGTCGAATCTGGAGAGGGGCGCCACGCCCGTTTTTCTCTTCTTTCGGCGCACAACGAGCGCAGCGAGGTAAAGAGTTTGATTAATCAGGAACGGCTCAAGAACCTTCTCATTGAGCTCATCAGAATAGACAGCCTTTCCCGGCAGGAATACCACATTGCTATGCGCTTGAAGCGCGAAATGGAAGACCTGGGGGCAGTGGTCTGGATCGATGACGCCGGGGAAAAAATCGGCGGCAATGTCGGAAACTTGATCGCTCATTTTTCCGGCAGCCGCCCTGAAGCCCGACCGCTCCTCCTATCCGCGCATATGGATACCGTCGTACCGGGTCAAGGCATTGAGCCGATTCTCGATGGCGAGATCTTGAGGAGCGACGGCCGCACCGTCCTGGGTGGAGACGACAAGAGCGGTGTCGCAATCATCTGCGAAGTTTTGCGCGTTGTTAAAGAACACCATCTTCCTTGCGGCAACATCGATATCGTTTTCACGATCTGCGAGGAGGCTGGTTTGATTGGAGCGAAATGTCTCGACGTCAGCCGATTGCGCGCGCGGACCGGGCTGGTGCTGGACAGCGATTCGCTGGGCTTTCTTTTTACCAAAGCGCCGGCTGCCAGCCGCATGGAGTTCCGTATCCGCGGGCTGGAAGCCCATGCCGGGGTCTGTCCCGAAAAAGGGATCAATGCCATTAAAGTAGCCGCCGAAGGGATCGCGCGCATGAATCTCGGGAGAATCGATGACGAGACTACGGCGAACATCGGCGTCATCGAAGGGGGAATGGCCGTCAACATCGTCCCGAATACGGTGGTTCTAAAAGGCGAAGCCCGGAGCCATAACCAGGAAAAACTGGACCTGCAGACGCAGCATATGCTGCGCTGCCTCGAAGAAGCGGCTTCCGGTTACAGCGTGGAATTGGACGGGAAACGCGTAACGGCCACGGTCGAAGCCATGATCAACAGAGACTATGACCGCATGGATGTTTCCGCCACGGCGCCGATCGTCCAGTTGGTCAAAGCGGCGGCCAGGAATCTCAACGTGGGGCTGAAGACTCTCGCCACCGGAGGAGGGTGTGATGCCAACGTGTTTAATCAAAAAGGGCTGGAGGTTGCGAACCTATCGACAGGGATGCGGGACATTCATACGGTCAATGAATGGCTCAACCTCAAGGACTTGTATCTATCGGCGCAGATCGTCCTGGAGAGCTTGACACTCAACGCCGCAAACTCCTAGCTTCGGATTTCGGTTGTCGTCTGTTCTCAAGCAACTCCGGCAACGGCTGATGAGGTTAGCAAATAGCCATGCACGGTGAAGAAATCGGCCTTCTCCTCAAACAGGAGCGGGGGCAATTCTTGGAGTTTATCAGCGCATACGAATATCGCCGCCCCGGCGTTCAAAAAAAGGGGGAGCAAAGCCTAGGCCGTGAAATTGCGCGCATCCTGTCTGCCATGGCCAACGCAGACGGCGGCACGTTGCTGGTTGGAGTGGAACCAGACAAGAGCGTTACGGGAATTCCACACCAGCCGGATGAAATTCAGGGGCTGATCCGTGCGCCGCAGCAGTTACTCAGCCCTCCCCTCTTTCCAGTATCTGAAAAAATGAAACTCGGGAACCTTCAGCTTCTCAAGTTCGACGTGAGCTCGGGGCTCGAGATCCACCGAATTGCGGGCGGGCGTTCGTTCTACCGGATTGCCGCCGAAACGCCGTCGTTGCCCCCTGAACAGATTCAAGCGCTTAAGCAAGCCAAGAAAAATGTTTTTTACGAGAGACAACAGCCACTCGACGCCGCCTGGGAGGACTTAGATGCGGACCTCCTGCAAGCGTTCTTAGGCAAGATTCAGGATCCGCGGGACGCCAAATTCATTCTTAGCCAGTCGTACCATCTCATCGACACGTCTCGGGGCCGACCCACGCCCAATATGGCCGGACTCCTCTTGTTCGCCAAAGACCCTCTGCACTGGCATCCTCGATGCGGCATCGATTTCATAAAGTTTGAAGGAACCGAGCGACAGCACGGAGCTTCCCTAAACGTGGTCAAGCGTATCCGTTTTGACGGTCCGCTCATGCGCCTGATCGACGACGCCGTAGGCCGGATTAAGGAGCACATTCGTGCGCGTACGATCTTGCACGATCTCTTCTTCCATGAACGGCTTGAGTACCCTACTTTTGCCTGGCAGGAAGCCCTCGTGAATGCCGTCGCTCATCGCGACTACGCTCTGAGCGGCGCATCAATTGAGATTTGGATGTTCGACGATCGCCTTGAGTTGCGGAGCCCTGGCCTGCCGCCTCTACCGGTAACCTTAGAGCAGTTGCGGCAGCGCAAGAGCATTCACTTTTCCCGCAACCCGCTTATCGTTCGTACTCTCGCCGACCTCGGATACCTTCGCGAAATGGGAGAAGGAATTCCGAGGATCTTCCAGGAAATGGAGCACTATGGCTTGCATCCTCCGGAGTTCTCCGCCGAGGGATTCCTTTTCACAGTAACGCTACGCAACACTCCCGTTTACGATGACGACACTTTGAAATGGCTCAATCAATTCAGCGCCGGGAACATCAACTCTCGCCAGCGGCGTTTACTCGCCTATGCCTATTGCCACGGCAAAACCTTCTCGACGGCGGAATACCAAAGAATTGCGGAGGTCGATAGAGACACCGCATACCGCGAGATCCGCCTTATGGTCAGGAGCGGCATTGTCGTTCCTCTCAAACCCAAGAGCCGCAGCTACCGGATCGTTGAGCGCCTCTAGAGGACTCGGTGAAATTCTCAGACTTGGCAAAAATGGCCAGCGGCCACGTGGAAGCGAGAATCGTGCAGGCCGCAGTCGCCTTGGGAGTGTTCGACGCACTAAACGGCAAAGCTCTAAGCTCTGGCGCTGTTGCGTCGAACCTGTCGACGGATCCGCGTGCGACCGAGCTATTGCTCAACGCCTTGACCGCCTTGGGGCTGCTGGACAAGTCGCAAGATCGATATTCATTGACAGCGGTATCCAAGGCCCATCTGCTGCGAAATGCACCGCAATCCTACAACGGAATGATCGAATTCGACGCCGCCCTGTGGGAATGCTGGGGAAATCTCGCGGCAGCGGTGCGCAGCGGCCAACCCATGCGGGCCGCGAACATGTATCAGGACGACTCCCGTGAAACCGAGCGTTTTATTAGAGCCA
>JBFJTQ010000225.1:0-5400 GCA_041625275.1 Binatia bacterium
ATCTCAAGGAGCTTATTGCCTATGTGAAAGCCAACAAGGACAAAGTGAATTACGCCAACGCGGGGCTAGGCGCTGCGTCGCACCTGTGCGGCATGCTGTTCATGAGTGCGATCCAGACCGAGTTCACCACTGTCCCTTATAAAGGTACTGGTCCAGCAATGAACGATCTCTTGGGAGGGCAGGTGGACTTCATGTGCGATCAGACCACGAACACGACGAGCCAGATTAAAGCCGAGAAGATCAAGGTCTATGCCGTGACGAGCAAGAAGCGGGTGCCTTCTCTGCCAAACATCCCGACTGCGGACGAAGGTGGGTTAAAGGGCTTCGAGGTTTCAATCTGGCATGCGCTCTACGCCCCAAAGGGGACGCCGAAACCGGTGCTGGAAACGCTCACCAAGGCTTTGCAGGGATCGCTGAAGGACGCTACGGTGAAGCAGCGTTTCGCGGATTTGGGGTCCGAGCCGGTGGCCGAAAATCGGGTTACGCCTGAGGCTCATCGTGCGCTTCTCAAGTCCGAGACCGAAAGGTGGGGGCCGATTATTAAAAAGGCCGGCGTCTATGCTGACTAATCGGTGGGCTGTGGTAAGAGGACTTCGATTCAAAAAGGCCGGGGAAACCGTCGGCCTTTTTTTTCGGTGGCTTGTTGTACAAAGCGAAACAATCACGGCGGACGCAAACGAAACACGGTGAGGCATAGGCAAAGAACATGATCCGCAGCAGCAAAGATTTTTGGACAGGCCTGATCTATATTTTCTTCGGCGTCAGCGCGATTATTATCGCCCGCGACTACGGCATGGGAACGGGGGGCAGGATGGGACCAGCCTATTTCCCGACGGTTCTCGGCGGCCTGCTCGCGGTTATCGGCGCTATTGCCATGATCCGATCTTTCCTCGTGCCTGGAACCCCGATCGGCGCATTCGCATTCAAAGGGCTTGTGCTGGTGTGCATTCCCGTTTTGCTGTTCGGTATCATCGTGCGCGGCGCGGGATTGGCCGTCGCCTTGCCCTTGCTCGTCGTCATCAGCGCCTATGCCAGCGTACATTTTCGTTGGCTCGCAACGCTCGTCATAGCCGCGGGCCTCACAATCTTTTGCGTTCTCGTATTTCTTAAAGGCTTGGGCATCCCGTTGCCGGTGGTTGGTCCCTGGTTTGGCGGTTGAAAAGCAAAAAACCAGAATACAGGGCGGTTCACCATGGAATTAATCAATCACCTTCTGTTGGGGCTGCAGACGGCCGCGAGTCCGTTTAACCTTTTCTACTGTTTCATCGGCGTGTTCCTTGGCACTGCAATTGGCGTCTTACCTGGTCTCGGCCCTACGGCAACCATCGCGATGCTCCTGCCGGTAACCTTTGTTTTGCCGCCGGTGACCGCTCTGATCATGCTTGCGGGCATTTATTACGGCTCCCAGTACGGCGGCTCGACGACCTCAATTCTTGTCAATCTGCCGGGAGAAGCGGCGTCTGTCGTCACGACTCTCGACGGCCATCAAATGGCGAAGGCCGGTAGGGCAGGCGCGGCGCTTGCCGCGTCAGCGATTGGTTCGTTTTTTGCCGGGACCGTCGCGACGTTTCTCATCGCTGGATTTGGTCCGCCGCTCGCTTCGGTAGCGCTCAAGTTTGGACCGGCGGAATTCTTCTCCCTGATGGTCCTGGGCCTGGTGGCGTCCGTGGTGCTTGCGCAGGGTTCACTTCTCCATGCTATTGGGATGGTCGTGCTCGGCCTGCTGCTCGGGCTCATCGGCACGGATGTGAATTCCGGCACGCAGCGCTTCACCTTCGGGATTTATGAGCTGGCGGATGGCATCGGCTTTGTAACCGTGGCGATGGGGATGTTCGGCCTGGGCGAGATCATCCGCAATCTGGAGAATGAAGAAGGACGGTCGGTGATGGTGAGCAAGATCACCGGCCTCTGGCCCACCCGCGAGGACTTCAAGCGCATGGTCGCGCCGATCCTGCGCGGCACGGCCATCGGTTCGGCGCTGGGGATTCTGCCCGGCAGCGGATCAATCTTGGGCTCCTTTGCAGCCTACTCCATCGAGAAAAAGGTGTCGAAAAATCGCGCCGAGTTTGGCAAGGGCGCCATCGAAGGCGTGGCAGCGCCGGAGTCGGCCAACAACGCCGGCGCGCAAACGTCGTTCATTCCTTTACTAACTCTCGGCATCCCATCCAATCCCGTCAGCGCGCTGATGATCGGAGCGATGATCATCCACGGCATTCAACCGGGGCCTTCGGTGATCAACGAGCAGCCGGCGCTTTTCTGGGGCATGATCGTGTCGATGTGGATCGGGAACCTCATTCTGGTCGTGCTCAACTATCCCTTGATCGGCATGTGGGTTCGGATGATCATGATTCCGTACCAGTATTTGTACCCGGGGATTTTGGTTTTCTGCGCTATCGGCGTCTTCAGCCTCAAGAATACCGAATTCGACATTTACTTCATGGCCCTCTTCGGCGTGATCGGCTATGTATTCTCCAAACTGGACTGCGAGCCGGCGCCGATGCTGCTGGCGTTCATCTTGGGTCCCCTGATGGAAGAGTATTTGCGTCGCGCGATGCTACTGTCCCGAGGAAACCCGTGGGTGTTCATTCAGCGCCCGATCAGCGCCACGCTTTTGACGCTCGCCGTGCTCGCAATGTGTACAGTGCTGATTCCGGCTTTTAGTAAAACACGCGAAGAAGCGTTCCGCGAATAGCCCACCCAAATTCCGCAATGGAAGTTGGCTCAATGAGCCTGAGCAGGCCATTCGCCTGAACTTCCGACGAAGCCTTTCGGTGCGAATAGAAGGTGTCTATCCCTCGCTCTGCGAGGAGTTGGAAATCACGTATGTGCAAATCGCCGTTTGAGATCTGTCAATTAAGATCCCGGAGAGCCGCCGTCGCCTCTCCAGGTTCCCTCAGGCTCGACCCGCACCGTATCGGAAACGGCGGAATCCAGCGTCAGAGGTCCATCAGGCTTGACTGGACGTCGAAGTTGAAATCAGAAGCACGACGCCTGTTTTATGAGATCCTGTCGAGACCGTACTCCTTCCAGCGCTTTTCAACTTCGAGCACATGTTCTTGGGGAGGAAAAGCGATTGGTGGAAAAGCATGCTTGCGCGTGGCATCAATGCCGACTTTCGAGGCCATGGCTCGACCCTCGTCAGAGGTGGGACCTTCAACGGGTGCCGATGGATCCAGCGGGAGGTGGAGCGTGTTGGGCTCTATGAAGATGTCCCGCGCCGGCTGAACGCGGAAGCTCATCGCCCAATCAACGGCAAAAGAATCGCGAACATCGATGTCATCGTCCACGACGACTGTAAATTTGGCAAAGCGGGGCAGCACGGTCCACGCCGCCCAAATGGCCTGCTTGGGTTGCCAGTCGTTTTCCTTTTTGATCGATATCACAAGGTAGGCAGTGCTGCCGCCGGCGGTTTTGAAATGCAGATCCGTGACCGGCAGACCAAGATCGTATTTGAGTTTCTTGTATATGGGCACGCCGAAGCCGAAGCCGCGAATGCAGCTGCTCTCACTGGGCGGCATCTGGCTCACGAAAGCTTGAAATATGGGGTCAGGGCGAGTCGTCATGCATTTTACGTCGATGATGAACGAAGGCCCCCCCTGGCTCATATACCCCGGGTATTCTCCAAACGGACCTTCATCTTCCCGAACCCCGGCGGGAATTTCTCCTTCCAGCACGATTTCCGCTGTGGCTGGAACATGGAGGTCTGAAGTCTTGCATTTCACGACATCTACCGGTTCACGGCGCAGCCCGCCGGCCACGGCCAGTTCGTCGAGACCGAAAGCGACTTTGGAGACCGAAGTCAAACCGATTACCGGGTCGGTTCCAAGGATGACCGCGCAAGGAGTCGCGCGGCCCTTCTTTTCATTCTTGTCGATGATGCGGCGCAAGTCCTGCAGGCTATTGCCGAAGTAAAGTCCCGTTTTGCGCTTACCTTTGAGCTGCAAGCGATAAGTGCCCATGTTGGTGATGCCGGTCTCCGGATCCCGGGCGATGATGTATGGAGAAGTGAAATATGGAGCGGGGTCGTGCGGCACAGTCCAGATGGGCACGGGCAAGCGAAAAAGATCTACTTCGCTCTCGCGGTAAATGATCTCCTGGCAAAGACCGGCCGGCACGGTGCGGGGCGGAATGGGCTCGGCCTGTGCGCGGCTCCAGCGCCGGAAGATCTCGTCGAAATTGAGATCTGTTTCCAAGGCGAGGGCGTAGTGCTCCCGGGACGCTCCGAGAACTCCGGTGGCGACCGGGATCGAAAATCCTTTCACGTTCTCAAAGAGCAGCGTGGGGCGCCGCTCGTCGGGAATCTTGCGAAACACCATCTTGGCGACGGCGGCGAGTTCCCAATCCTTGTCCACCTCTTTGGCTATGCGGAAGAGCTTCTGTTTTTCCTCCAATACGCGCAGAAAATGTCTCAGGTCTTGGTAAGGCATCTTTCTATCTCCATAGTGCTTGAGTCATTCAGTGATCGCTTCCATCACTACTTTTCACGGGGACCGTATCTGAGAATTGAGCATGGCGCAACCGGAAGCCCGCCCGATGATGTTCTTTGGGTGCAGGTGATTTACTGCAAAAGCCTGCCGTTTCTCCTGCGCCAACAACAATCACTGGATTATTAGAAAACGGTAGAGTATGACCATCTATAAGGGTATTTTTGATGAATTGACGGTAATAGACTCATTCAGCTCGATCCTTCTCGAGACAACTCGCAAATGCATGGAAGCGGCTCTCCGGCCCACGGCCAGGTTGAAGTTGGGCCGGAATCGGTCTCACAGTTCAGGCCTTGCCGTTGAAGCCACTAGAGGTAAGCCAAATTGAAGCAAGGAGAAGTAAGATGAAACGTAGTAACGATCGAATTCTCGTCACACATGCCGGAAGCCTGGCGCGGCCGCCGGACCTGATGGAATTGCTCATTAAAAAGGATGAAGGGCAAGCCTACGATAGAGAGGTTTTGTCAAAGCGCGTCCGCAGCGCTGTCGTCGAAGTCGTGCGGCGGCAAATTGATTGCGGCATCGACATCGTCAACGACGGTGAGCAGGGCAAGTCAGGTTTCTCGCGCTACACGCGAGAGCGGCTGAGCGGCATCGTCGAGCGGCCGCCCGAACCAGGGTACAAGCCCACCTCGATATTTGCCCGAGACGAGGTTGAATTCCCCGAGTACTTTCACAGGGGCGGACGCACGTCGGTGGGCCACCACGCGCGGGTATTTTTCTGTGTGGAGCCGCTCAAATTTGTCGGGCATGCGGCCGTCCAAGCCGACATTGATCATTTTAAATCGGCCCTTCAATGTGCGAACGCGGAGGAAGCTTTTTTACCCGCAGTGGCTCCCGGCACGATGGAACACTGGATGAAGAATGACTTCTATCCCAACGACGAGGCCTATTTGTTTGCGATCGCGGACGCCAT
>JBFJTQ010000226.1:0-5399 GCA_041625275.1 Binatia bacterium
ATGCCTCCTGATAGACATCATCAGGCACGTCACCGTTACGAACGTTCGGCAGAATGCAGAGCAAGTTGAAAAGATCGGTCTTTTCGAGCTGATAGAGGCCCGTTTTGGCCGATTGACTGCCTTTGTACGCAGCGGAATCGAGGGTGTCGCTGTCCACTGCTTCATCGGCAGGAGCCGCATTCTTGGCTGCCGTCGATTTGCTGGCGTGAGTCCAGACATCCGTGTCGGTCAGAGCGCCGGTGTGGGCGCTGGGCGACGTACTCGATGGAAGGGTGACGCTCGCTGCGACGCGAACTAAACTCGATTCTGATTTTAACACGCGGTCCGCGCGCCGCGCACTCTCCTTGGTCGTCAGATTAAGAAATGTTTCCACAACTCCCGTGTTGCCGTCACGGAGGCTAAGGTCGAAAAGATCAGCGGCCTGCACACCGAGTCGCGCAGCGACCGCTTGGAGATTGGCGTCCGTGGTGGGCTTTTTATCCACGCGGGCGCGCACCTTCATGCCCCATGCGCCCTCCGACGCGGCTTCGAGCGTTAGATTCGGAACTTCGAACAGAGCCTTCGAGGCCTTTCCTCCGACCGGTTTGTAAAGCCGCACAATCACGGCCTGACTGCCGCCGTTGGTAAAAAAATCACGCACCGCATAGCTCAGGGTGAAATCCCGATGCAGACCGCCAAAGATACGCTCATAGTCCCCGTAGCTCGTGATGGTCACGGGCTGATCCGTCGGCCCCCGCAGCGCTTTGCCGATAAAAGCGGTGATTGATGTCGCCACTCCCGTGATGGTACGCACTCCGCTCGGTATTTCCTCTATGTAGACCCCCGGATACGTTGCTGCTACGGGCATGGAACCTCCTCCTTATGGTTTATCAGTGACATTTGGTTGAGCGCCGTCGCGGGCGCGATTCTCGCCTCATGCTAAGAACGAGCGAGATAGCGTTTAATGTTCTCCAACTGATGTTTATTGATTCGATAGATCGTCTTTAATGGCGTTGTTTCCCGCCTCGTCACCCACCCCTTTGAAAGCAAGAACTCAAGCGCTTTCTGAACCTTGCCCTCTGCCACCGCGTGGCCACGTGGTATCCACCACTTGCGAATGCCTTCCATTGTGTCTTTGGCATCAGGACTTTTGATCCAGTAACAAAGGATGGCACGGATCACGGTGTGGTTGGAACGCCGTGCGCGATCTGATTTCAAAAGATCACCTTTGCCGATTTCGGTCGCTTGTGCGAGCAAAGGCGATGCCAGAAAAAAATCCCTGTGTTTGCGTATCCTGTTTGTGGATGAATCCAGGCGACCACCAAGGCAAGTGCGGCCTGTTGACGCAACACGGCGGCCGCCTGGCAAGAATTGTTTGGCAGATTGGAGATCAATGAGCCGCCCTTTTTTGACGCAGCAAATGCGACATTTTGTCGCAGAAGCTGTGCGACGCTTTACGCAGAGTCAAAGAGGCATAATGGAAGAACGATAGAGTGCCACGGCAAAAAGCGGCAAAGATGAGGCGCTATACGAGCGGAAAAGATGAAGAGAGTCGTAGAGCAGAGTACCAGAAGGCGCAGATGGGAGCTGGAAGCGGGCAAAAAGGACCGTGGCTAACGGCTTGCAGCTTGGATGCCTGCTGGATCGTAGCCAAGCGGCTTGCACAGCCTCATGGTTCCCCAATTTCCGAGCTGTCGCACCTAGAGCCGAAACATCCGACGGTCTAAAGAATACTTGCGCAGCAATCGTTGGAGAGTGCGGCGTTGTTTGCCCGCTGCTTGCGCCGCATGAGTAATGTTCCCACGATACCTAGCAAGAAGACTCCTCAAGTAGTCGCGTTCAAACGTTTCAACGCTGCCTTTCATCGCCTGACGGGATGAGTTTCCCGGAGTATCTTCGAAATCCCGTAACGGCAGATCGATATCTTCACGCTCAAGGGTCTGGCGAGAGGTCAGGATCAGCGCGCCGCGAATCACCCCTTCCAGTTCGCGAACGTTTCCCGGCCAGGAATAGGCCATCAATTTCCCGAGAGCACCCTTCGATATGCGCCGCGGCTCTCGGTCGTGTTCCCGCGAATGTTGCACCAAGAAGTGGTTGGCCAAATGCACGACATCCGAAATCCTGTCGCGAAGGGGAGGAATGAAAAGCGAGAGGGTATTGAGACGGTAATAAAGGTCCTCCCGAAACGCCCTTGCTTTGATACGCTCCACCAGATTTGTATTGGTCGCAGCAATGACGCGGACATCTGCAATCTTAATAGTCGATGAGCCGAGAGGCCGGTATTCGCCGTTTTCCAAAAACCGCAGCAGCTTCACCTGGGCGGACATGCTCAAGCTATCAATCTCGTCGAGAAAGAGTGTGCCGCCTTCAGCTTCGGCGATAAGTCCTTTTTCTGCCGAGGAGGCGTCGGTAAACGCTCCCTTCGCGTGGCCAAAAACTTCATTCTCAAAAAGATGATCAGGCAACGCGCCGCAGTTGACGGGAATAAAAGGTTTCCCATGGCGCGGACCTTGGTAGTGAATCGCCCGCGCTATGACTTCCTTCCCGCTGCCAGTTTCGCCAGAGATCAAAACGGTCTGATCCACGCGAGCCAATGGAGGGATTTTCTTAACTACGCGCAGGAAAGCTGGACTTTCACCGACAAGCGGTAGGTCGCGTAACTCCTCCCCAAACTTTTGGCTGGCTGTTGAGACGGACCTCCGCTTGTTGCTCTGCAGCAGATACTGAACCCGAAATGAAAACTCCGCTTGCTGAAACGTGCAGAATGCAAAATCGTCTAGGCGGCCGAGAACAGCTAGAACATCATTCATCGGCGCCTTTGAGTTGCAACAAAAAAGCGCCAGAATAGAGGCGCAATTCCACTTGCGCCTGCAGGACTCGATCAGTGCTTGCGCATCGTCATCGCCGCAGAATCGCAGAAGGATCACGTCAGGGATAAAAGGAGTCGTGTTTGGAAGTGAGCCACTTTCTTCGTGTACCTGCTTGAAAATTCTGGACGTCTCAACGAAAGTAGCCAGCGAGGCGCATCGACCTGTGCTGCAATGCGACGAGCTCTGACCGAGAATCAGGGCATTGTAGTCCATTGACAAGTCTCCAAAGTCGCTGGGAAGTTTCCTGATGCCGGCTCGAAAGGGCCTCAAATTCCGAGATCACCCTTGGCCCAGTGACCCATCTGACTTTACGATGGGTCGGAAGATGAAAAAATAATTTACAATTTTTATAGACAGGCTGTAATTGTCAAGTGATTTTTTTTGTTTTATTGAAGCAACTCGTATGCCACTGGAGAACTATGGCCGCTGCGAATGGTATCTCATTGACAAGAGGGAAAAATCCTACGCCACAAGTTTCAACCGGAGCTTTGTGAAGTAGGGCAAGGCGCACAAAATGACGCAAGTGTGCCGAAATTTCGTTGCCACTAAACAAACCGACGAGGCGGCGTTGGAATGCATGGCAAGATGAACACTGCGCACAAAAGAAGCCCTCGGAAATTAAAGTCGTGTTATTTGATGTAAAACATCATGATCAGGCAAGTTCTTAAAAGGCGTTCGCGCGACTTAGTTCACAGAAGTCTTCTCCCATGCGAACGAGCACCGCGCTCGCTCGCCGCCGATTTGGGAGCTTTTATTACTCCTTATCTTTGCTTCTCGCTCTGAGAGCCCCGCGGTGAATATCGAGGGAGCACAGTCTCACAGGCCCCGTGGGCTTTCCGCCGAGCGCACAGGGATCAGGTAAAGTCAATGAGTGGGCGGCAAGAAGCAATCTCTGGGGAACATTTACATTAGTCCCCGAATGGTAAAATATGGTATAAGATCGCCCCGATGGGACCTGCCCAGAGTTGGGTTTGGTCAAAGGATTTTTCGTGAGCGCAGGCGCTTTTCAAGAATTTATCGACAGAGAGATCCGTGATATCCTGCAAAACTGCACGGGATGCGGTATTTGCGCTCAGGTGTGTCCGATCCTTCCCTATACGGCGGCACGAGGGAGAGATCCGAAGGAAGTTGTGGTTGGCGTGCTTGATATCTTGCGCGGCGGAGCGGGGAATGCGGCTTCCGCTAGCTGGATTGAGGCGTGCGCCGGTAGCGGGGTTTGCGTTAAGGAGTGTCCTGAGCCCGTAAACCCGCGCCGAATGTTGTTGCTTGCCAGAAACAGGATGAAGGGAAAGGAGTGATTCCTTGAAATCGCGCAAGAGCGTGCGGGATCTATTTAAGAAACAAGGCAAAACCATCCGCGTCCTCGCCGGGATGCAGGTCGATCCGGAAGGAATGAAGAAACTCAGGGGCCGTGAGCCGCGACCCGCCAAGTCCGCGCCCGTCCTTTTCTGGATCGGCTGCAATTTGCCGCGCACGGCCCACCTTGTTTTGACCATCGAGGATATCTTCGAGCGGCTGGGCTTGTCCGTCTCGGTTCTCGGCGGAATGGATAACTGCTGCGGCATCGTTCACTTCCGGGAGGGGGATAACGAGGCGGGCGGGAAGATTGTCAATCACACGCTGCAAAACATGGCGGGCCTTGCGCCCGACCTGGTTGTGGCCTGGTGTCCGACTTGCCACCTTCAGTTTAGCGAAGTTCTGAGGGGCTTCATCAAGGCTGATTTTAGATTCCAGCATCTGACTCAGTTTCTCGTCGATCACCTGGGCGAATTGTCCAGTCGTTGGACGACGCGGATCGACAAGCGCGTGGCGCTTCATGAGCACAAGGGAGTGGACGGCGTTGCGGAGAATGTTCGCACGCTCGTATCGGCGATCCCGGGCGTAACGGTCGTCGAGGTTCCGCAGCTTAGCAGCTATGGCTATATGTGCAGCCGATTAGCGCCCTTACCGGAAGCCAGAGCCGCCGTCCAGGCAGAGCTTTTCGAAGCAGCCAAACGTGCCGGGGTCGATGTGTTGGTGACGCCGTATCACAGCTGCCAGAGGGACTTGTGTATCGGCGAAAAGAGCCATCCCTTTGAAGTGAAAAACTTCGTGACGCTGATCGGCGAAGCCCTCGGGATCGAGTATCAGGATAAATACAAAAGATTCCGGATGCTCGGCGACGAAGAGCAAATCTTTGAGGAGGCAAGTCCTTTTGCGAAGGCTAACGCGCTGGACGAAGAGGAAGTCAGGCAAATTATAAAGAAAGAGCTCTTGTAGTCTGCGCGACAGGGACGGAAAACGGGGCTTGCGAAAAAAAGAAGCATCGGGGTTGAAGACGGATTTGCGTACTTTGGATCAACCGAGCGATGGCTGCGCCTGATCTTCTCGACAACACCCTTTACTCTCAAAAACCCCATTTTCCCTAAGCCGGTCCGCAGCGCGCGTTCCAAAGGCCATTCGCTCATGCGTGGTGAGCGATGACTGTTGACCATGCCACATTGCCAAACGCGCGGGGCGCCAGCGATGTGGATCTGTTCGAGTGACGGAGGCAGGCGTCGTTTCCCTCGG
>JBFJTQ010000227.1:0-5390 GCA_041625275.1 Binatia bacterium
CCGCATCGGCAAGAAGTCGACATTTTTCCCCATCTTGTGCGCGCCGCCGGCGTGCGCCGGGGTTTGCCGCACGGCCATGGGTAGCCCGGTCCGGCTTTCACGGGGCTCAAAAATTTATCATATCAGCCTGCCGGAGCAAAAACACTGGGGGCTGATGGTTCAAGAGGGTTTGGGCCTATTCGACCCGAATTCCGCGGCAGAAGGGTACTTGAAGAGCCTGGTGGAAGCCCTTTGTTGCGAAGACAAAGAGTCTCTACCCGTAAGTGGACTTCGATCGCCGGTGCATGGGAAGCAATCTCAGGGCGACGGCGATGGCTTGCCAAGTTGCAGCAAAAACTTTGAAACGGCGCGCTTGGGTGTATTCGCCACTTCAGAATTTCCCCAGGCTGGGCCCATAGCGTACCTGTGACTGCAGAATTCGGTTTCAACCGGGTCGAACCGTTTTGGACTTCACTTAGCGACTCGAGTCTCGCCCCTCGCAGAGCGATGACGGCGACGTCAACTGCGAATTTCAGAGTGTTCCGCATGAAATGATCAACCCGGCGCGGATTGATTCTCTTTTACGATTGGTTTATTCGGCAAGCCGTTGTAAAGGTGGGAAGATTCATGACTCGCGAAGAACTGGAAAGAGGTGCCCCCCATCTTTGGAGAGGGACACGAGCGCGGTAAACGATTCGCCTGACAGAGTGGAAACACAGACTTCACCTAGGAGCTTCATCAGCCAACTCGGCCCGGTTGGGTTTTTGGTCGGCATTTTCCTGTTGAACTTTGTGTCGAGAATCATCCTCTCGCCGCTTCTCCCTACGATTGAAGGCGAGCTGAGCATAAGCCACAGCCAGGCCGGATTCTTGTTTTTTCTAATCTCGCTGGGTTACTTGGCCGGACTACTGGGCTCCGGGTTCATCGCGGCGCGATGGACGCATCGGATCATGATTATCATTTCGGCTACGGGGGTGGGGATTTCGCTCTTGATTGCAGCGATGGTGAGCCACCTGGCGGCGTTTCGCTTCGGTCTTTTTGGTGTCGGTTTTGCCTCCGGTCTCTACATCCCTTCAGCCGTAGCGACGATCACGGCTCTTGTCGAACCTCGCCACTGGGGTAAGACGCTTGCCATCCACGAGCTGGCGCCGAACGTGGCTTTTTTTACGGCGCCGTTCCTGGCCGAGATGTTTCTGCGCTGGGCAACCTGGCGCGCAGCGTTGGCCTGCCTCGGCGCAACCTCTATCGTGGCGGCGGTCGCATTCGCCAAGTGGGGCAGGGGGGGTGGATTCCCCGGCGAGTCGCCGACGTCGACCGCTTTTCGATTGCTTTTGGTCACACCTTCGTTTTGGCTCATGGTGCTGCTCTTTGCTTTGGGAATTACGTCAACCATTGGAGTGTACGCGATGTTGCCGCTATACCTTGTGAGCGAACGGCGGATTGAGCCAAGTTGGGCGAACACAGTGGTGGCGCTATCGCGGGCGCACGGGCCAATTCTTGGGGTCTTCGGGGGCTGGGTGGCCGATCAGTTGGGAACAAAACGCACAATCGTTCTGAGCCTGTCTTTTACGGGAGTCGTGACGCTCCTCCTCGGGCCCACCTCCACGGGATGGATGCCGGCTGTTGTTTTCTTTCAACCCCTGTTGGCCGTCTGGTTCTTTCCTGCCGGTTTTGCCGCCCTGGCGCAAATTACGTCGGCTTCGGCCCGCAATCTCGCGGTGGCCTTCACGGTTCCTTTGGGCTTCGTCGCGGGAGCCGGGGCCATTCCGACCTTTATTGGCTTCATGGGGGATGCCGGCTCGTTTTCGCGGGGATTTCTGGTTACGGGACTGTTGATACTTGCGGGCGGGGGATTGGCGTTATTGCTGCGATTGCCGTCGAACGACCACAAGTCGAATTGACTTGGCGGTTGTAATCGGGAGGCGCGTTGTTTTATAAGATCGACCTATGATGACGCTTGAAGATTTCGCCGAGAAAATCCGGGAAAGTTGCGAGATTGTCGTCTTTACCGGCGCGGGCATCAGCACGGAATCCGGCATCCCGGATTTCCGTAGCTCCGGCGGTATTTGGACCCGCTATCGGCCCATCACTTTTCAAGAGTATGTCGGCAGCGAACAATCCAGGCTCGAATCCTGGAAAAGAAGATTGGAAACCTACGAGGATCACAAGAATGCGAAGCCCAATGTCGGGCATTTCTTTGTTCAGTCACTGGACGAAAAAGGCAAACTGATTGGACTGATCACGCAGAACGTTGACGGGCTGCACAGCAAAGCAGGGCTGCGAGAAGAAAAGATTGTCGAAGTTCACGGGACGAATCGGAAAATCGTCTGTTTGAGCTGTAACAAATACTTCGATCCGGACGACATCATCAGGCGGCTGGTTGGGAATTTCTCATCCCCGAGGTGTGACGAGTGCAATGGCATACTCAAAGCGGCGACGGTTTCCTTTGGACAGGCCATGCCCGAGGATGCCATGCGGCGAGCCCAGGAATGGACGGATCGGGCGAGAATTTTCATCGTCTTGGGATCTTCCTTGCAGGTGCAGCCCGCCGCGACCTTTCCGGTGATGGCGAAGCGCAACGGGGCGTTGCTGGCCATTATCAATCGCGAGGCGACACCGCTCGATGAATATGCGGATTTTGTCTACCAAGGGGCCATCGGGGAGTTCTGTCACAAGTTCAATACGCTGATTGCTGACGGATGATTCGAGCGCGGCGCTCTTCTCATTTGTGCTTGCAACGCATCAAAGGTGACGAGAGTCGGCCAAACAAGCGCCGTGGCTGCTTTCGGCGTTGTCTATTTGTGTCGATCGCATTTCCCGAAAAGGTGGTGTGGGCGATGCCG
Source organism: Binatia bacterium (assembly GCA_041625275.1). GTDB lineage: Bacteria > Desulfobacterota > Binatia > UBA9968 > UBA9968 > JBFJNS01. The sequence goes on from JBFJTQ010000227.1 coordinate 2,823, forward strand.
AGATCGTCACGGCCCGAGAAGATGCCCGCGCAGGGATTCGCCGCACAGGCGCCCAAGCCTTAAGGTTTCTGCGGGGATGGTGATCGCTGGTAGATGATCCCGTCTTGGTAAATTTGCCGCCATCGTTCCTGAAGCCACGGAACGGAGATGAGGGGGAGAATTGATTTTCCCTTCAGCGGGCCTTCGATTGCCTCGCCGCTGAAGCGGTCCCAGAGAGTTCCAGTGGCTTCATCGCGCATGAGGAGCTTGCCCGAGGCCTTTGCCTTGGCCGGTTTAAAAATCAATGTCTTGTCGCCCACTGTCCGCGAGAAGGCCATGGCCTGCTTGTGAGCAGGGTCGATGACCACCACCACGGAATAGGGAGTAACGAGATCGTTCACGATTTCTTCCTTGAGCAACAGATCGTAGGGATAGAGTTTAGCCTGCGGACCCAGGCCGACACTCAAGCCAAAAGCGGAGTAATGCTGGTCGGCGACATAGGTTCCCATAAAGCCTCCGCGACCCGCGCGGGCGAGGACTTTAGTATTCGGGTGCATCGATTTCCATTTATCCCAACGCACCACCCAGCTCGGTTGTAATTCGAGCTGGGTTCCCGCGAGTTTCCCCGCCATGGCAAGACCCGTCGAGTGGTTCCATTTCGAATCGGTGAGCGTATCATACATGACGAAGGATTGGCGGTAGAGCACCCCCTCGTGACCGAATTCCAAGATTTTCTTCTCACCGTCGATTTGAACGAATCGGCTGTGCACGACAGCCGTTTGGCAAAGCGGTCACCAGCACACGGTTATGGGTAGACCGCCGACCCGATCATTGACGAGCTCATGAAAGCCCATGACGGTGATGGGGTACGCCTTGGCCTCGCCATTGAAGGCAATGCCGATCACCCACTCGTTCGGGCGCAGGACCCGATCGCCGTCTCTTACTGACCCCATCAGGGGGTTGTGCAGGACGGGAAAAGCGTCGCGACCGACGGCGCGAAAAGACGCGGAGAAATATTCTTTCTCCAGCTCAGCTCTTGAGGGCGGCGCTCCCTCGCTCGGGAAACTCCAAGCCAGGATAAAAACCAGCCCTAGAGCCATGATGAAAAGCGCTTGTTTTGTCGTTAGCGCGTAGTTCACACTGGCGCCTCCTTAGGGAATTCAATTCTTTAAACCGTTTGGACTCGTTATTAGTTCCCCAATGCTGCGCTCAGACATGGAGAAACATGTCCGCGCGCGACGAAATGGCAATTAGGAGGCGAGCGATCTATGGACGGGAAATTCAGCGTTAATTCCGTCGCTTCGTTAATTCAGCCCGGATTCCGCAATAGAAAGTTACGTGGGTAGCCCCGGGCGACCCTTTCGCAGCGAAGCCAATAGTTTAGTGCCTCCGAGCCGACATCTATAGTCGGTGCATGGAGTGGCGGTGTCACGGCAAGGGCGATGATTTGCTAGGTTGCCACAACGACTTTGAAACTGCGCGCTTACATGGCTTCGCCGCTGCAGGCTCTCCCCGGGCTCTGATGATACCGAAACTGCAACTGCGGAATCCGGGTTCAGGAGCCTTCGATTAGGAATAAAACCGAGAGCTGGATTGTCTGCGAACCTAGAAAAACCGTCTGTCGGACAAGGGGACCGCCTCGGTGCAGCATGAGGCGAGGCGCCCTAGGATGATGACCGACCCAAACGTTTCTGTAATGCAATGTCCACATGCCACATAGCCAGGCAGTCGTCCTCATTGTAGAGAATGGCTTTCTTGATGGCCGACGGATCCACCCCATCGAGGAAATCCCAATAGCAGACCATGGACTGATAGGCGCCGATATCCAATTGCCGCCAGTGAAAGCCCAACGCGGGCGCTACACATTTTATGGAGAAGCTCGGCACGGGCAAAAAGACGGCTGACTGAATTGCGTCTTTCAAGTCGACACAGCAGGCGATCAGACGTTCCAGCCGACCCGCAAGCATCGGCCAGCGATGGATGACGGCTCGCATTTGCCGGATCTCGAAGTCCGTCCAATGATAGAATTTGGTATCGTTGAGATCGCCGGCATAGTCCAAAAAATCCTCGAAAATCCTTGCCTCGTCCTCGGCCCCCCGCGCGAGGAACTTCACGTATTGATCCCGGTTTCCGTCGTAACAACCAATGAGGTAGGTATGAGGCGGTTCGGTCGGATGAACGGCGTTTGAGGTTTCAAAATCAAAATAAATCAAGCGCTTAGCCCTTGGCACTTCGAGTTGGCAACCAGGTTTTAACAACGGCTCGCCGGTCTTGTACGCCTGCCCGACGAAATATGCAATGGGACCGTAATGGTCTCCAAGGATGTCGCACAAGTCCTCTGAGTGCCGATCCCATAGCTGGTGGAGGCTTTGTATGCCTGCGGCGCGCAGTTTGTCCCTCTCTTTTTTCTGGATGCCAGCAAGCAGGAGCAGGGATTTTTGCTCGAGGATCTGCTTGTTGCCGTAAACCCGCCAAGGAGAATTAGTTGAGTCCGGCGGACGGCGCGGTTCGGGAATTGTTTCGCCAACGCGCAACGAAAGCCACAGGGAGCGCATCTGCTCCAGGTTCGCTTCCGTGTCCAGGTAGGCG
>JBFJTQ010000228.1:0-5389 GCA_041625275.1 Binatia bacterium
GGATTTTTCTGCCCCTTTTGCGGCTTACGTTTCCGGAAATTGCGGATATGAACCTTCCGGTTCACGGTGTGTTTCACAATCTGGCGATTGTGTCCATCAAAAAGGAATATCCGGCTCACGCTCGCAAGATCATGCACGGCCTCTGGGGCATGGGTCAGATGATGTTTACAAAAATCCTGGTCGTCGTCGACCATGATGTAAACGTCCATGACCTTTCCGAAGTCACGTGGATCGTCGGCAATCACATTGATCCAAAGAGGGACATGGTGTTTGTGGAGGGACCCGTGGACGTGTTGGACCATGCTGCCCCCGTGATGGGTTTCGGCTCAAAAATCGGCGTGGATGCGACACGTAAGTGGCGCAGTGAAGGCTTTGAACGTGAGTGGCCCGGTGCCATCGTGATGGACGAAAAAATCAAGAAATATATCGATTCGATCTGGGAAAAGCTGGGAATTTGAACCCCAGTTCAAATCGTTCAAGACGTTCAAAAAGTTCAAAACGTCTTACGGATTCAACAGTTCGAACGGTTCCACCGTCTGGTGGGCAAACCGATTTGAACGGCTTGAACTACTTGAACGCTTTCAACTAACCGATGGCCATGAAACTTAAAGAGAGAATTCTCACCTATGGCGGCCTCATCCGCTTTTCCCATACCGTTTTTGCACTGCCCTTTGCGCTCGCGTCGCTGGCGCTGGCCTGGCCGAACCACCCGGTCACCCCGAGAATCTTTCTCTGGGTCGTGGTCGCCATGGTGGGGGCGCGCAGCGCGGCGATGGGCTTTAATCGCTTGGTGGACCGAAAATTCGACGTCCTCAATCCACGAACCAGCATGTGGGAGCTGCCCCAAGGCAAAGTGAAGGCCTGGGAAGCTGCGCTGCTAACCGCCGCGGCGTCCCTGCTCTTTGTCTACGCGGCCTACCGTTTGAACCCCTTGTGCTTTGCGCTTTCCCCCGTAGCGCTGGCAATCATCTTTTTTTATTCGCTGACGAAGCGGTTCACCTGGGTCTCGCACCTGTTTTTGGGCCTCGCTCTGTCGCTGGCGCCCATAGGGGCCTGGCTTGCCGTGGCCGAACCGCCTCTCGCCTTAGCTGAGCTTGCAACGCCTCTCTACCTCGGTCTTGCGGTCGTTTTTTGGCTCGCCGGCTTCGATATCATCTACTCGCTGCAGGATCGTGAATTTGACCGGCAACACGGGCTTTTCTCCATTCCCGTGCGCTTCGGCGTGGCGGGCGCGCTGCGGCTTTCCAGTTTTTTTCATTTTTGCACAACGCTGGCGCTGGCGCTCGTGGGGTGGTCCGCTGAAATGGGCGTCATCTACTGGCTCGGGTTCGCCGCGGTGTCGGCCATATTATTCTGGGAACATTGGATCGTAACTGTCAATGACCTCTCGCGGATCAATCGGGCATTTTTCGACTTCAACGCCTATGTCAGTATCGGCTACTTCGTGGCGACGTTGACGGACGTCGCAATCAGAAGCATCCTTGGTGCGGCGGGATGAGCGGTGGGCTGTTTATTACCCTTGTGAGCCTGGCTGCAGTAGCCGGTTTTGGCGCGGGCTTCATCGGCCTCGGCGGCGGTTTGCTGCTCTTTCCCCTGCTGCTTTACCTTCCCCCCTATTTGGGCTTGGAGACGATCGACGCCAAGACCGTCGCTGCGCTAGTCATTTCTCAGGTATTCTTCGCGGGCGTAGTCGGCGGGGCCGCCCATTGGCGCCAGGGACGAGTTCACAAGAAAGTTACGCTCGTCGGAGCCCTCGCGTCGGCGGCGGGTGCGTTCATGGGCGGCATCGCTTCTAAATGGGTGTCCGAGTGGTTCCTGTTGCTGCTCTTCGGCATCATAACGGTCTTCGCCGGCGCAGTGATGTTTTTGCCCGGCCCATCCGTTGAAAAGGAGCAAGTGCCTGTCGACCGAGTCAGCATTCCTACCATTCGACTTGCGCCTCTCTCGCTCGTGGTCGGGTTGGTGGTAGGGCTCTTGGGAGCGGGAAATTTTCTCTTCGTTCCCCTCTTGATCTACGTGCTCCAGATACCAACTCGCGTCACCATCGGTAGCGCGCTGGCGATCCATGTCTTGAATGGATTCGCCGGCTTTATGGGCAAGTTAGTCACTGGACAGGTTCCCTTTCTGATGACCCTTGCCGTGCTGATCGGCGCCGGCATTGGCGCGTTCGCGGGAGAAAAGTGCCATAGCCGCGTATCCCCTCGGGTGTTGCGCTACGCGTACGCGGGGGTCATCGCCATCGTCGCGTTGAGGATTTGGACTACAATTCTTAATCAATGAACCGGCGGCGGAATTTTTATTGTGCCTCGGCTGTTTACATTCATGGGGCAGGAGTTTCACCATTTCCGATCTCTTGTAATGCCTATTCGGCGGGAATAAACTGATTTTGTTCAAAGGAGGATATAATGAAAGCCTTAGGTCCGTTTACCGTATTAAGCTTTTTGTTTTTCATTGCCGCGTGCGCCAGTGTGCAACTAGGCGGAGAGTTCGCGTCTGGCCGCCAGGCGTTGCTGAAAGGCAACCAAGAGACCGCGCTAACCCATTTTCAGAGCGTGGCGCAAAAAGACCCTAATTACGTGTACGGCACCGCGATGAAGCAAGGGATATGGAGTTACGTGGGACGCAGCGACTACGCCCTGGGACGACTACCCCAAGCGCGAGAGGCCCTGGAACGAGCGCTTGCTGCCAATAGGGAAGAAGATATTGCCAGGCTATACCTTGGGCTGACCTTGGCGCGGCAAGGCGACCGGCAGCGAGGCTTGAAGGAAATTGAAGGCGGACTTAAAGGGATTCACGGCTGGCTCGAATATATCTCCCAGGCCCACCGCTTTTCCTTCGGCCAGTTCTGGGATCCCGGACGAGACATCCGCTCCGCCATTGAAGGCAACCTCGCTATGATTTCCGGCAGGGACGCTGACTGGAACAGGCTCATTGCCGATGGCGAGTGGATAGGCAAAAAGATCGAAGAAGAGAGCGACCTAGCCGGGCGTCAGGAATCGCGCGAATGGTCCCGAGATACCGAGGACTCAGCAGGTTTTCCCTGAGAATCCGTGAGGGCGGTGTTTCCCTGAGGATGCTCCCTTTATTGATAGAGTGGGTTGCTGTGCTGGATCGCGGCATTTTTCTGAAAGTTCTCCTCGTCGTCGATGACGGCGAGGAGACGATCTGTGGCCTGAATAATATTGCCCTTTTCTTCGATGCCCTTCACCAATAAGAAAGCGGAGCGTCTTAGAGATGCGCGAACCGATCCATTTGTATCCCAATAGATATGGTCTTTGTAGCCCTCCACCATGACCTTGCTGGCCAGGGTTACGCCTCCTTTAAGGGTTTCCAATCCTTTTTCATTCTGCCCCAAGCGCAGTTGCGTCACGCCCAGCGCAATCCATGCAATCTCATCCTCTTTATTCAAAGCCACCGCACGCTGGAGTATGGCGAAAGCATCCCGATACCTGGCTTTTCGGTAATAGGCCCGCCCTAGATAGGTCAGACTATTCTTATAGGTAGGGTCCTGGCTCACAACCGCTTCGAGAGCAGCCACCGCTTTGTCCATATCCCCGCCTCGACCGCGCAAAAACTGGTCTCTTCCTTCTTCGTACCGCCCCCCGATACCAAACCTGGGGATGTTGTGCATGCAACCCAGGAGCACAAATGACAAGCTCGCAACGACCAGACAGCAGATTGTCAATTTAAATCTTTGAGATGTCTTTCTCATATTTCATACCCCGGCGTCTTGACTTCTTACCCGATCTCGCGGACGCAACCGCGGAGCCCGTGCCGCGTTACGTTATTTTTTAACACCGCGGCCATTGCAAGGCAAATCTCACGCTCGCCTTGCGTTCCGCGGTGAACCTATGCAGGCGTGACACAAACAGGCGCCGTCAAAAACTGCCGCACAAAAAAAAAGGGAGCCTTTTTTGGCTCCCTTTTTTGGTTACGCGTTGATGCTTGGCTCTAGAATGTGTATCTCCAGGTAATGGACGCATCGACCCAGTCGCCACCGCGGCCATTTCGCCCGGTGCCATCTTTGCACACGCCAAGGTTATGACATGCCTGGTTTCTTCCGACGCGCAGGTTCGAGGCGTCGTACCACAAAATGTTAGCGCCGATGCTCATGCGCGGCGCTAGAACATACCAAATGTCCCACTCGCGTAGCAGAACGGTGCTGCGGTGGAACTGACCCCCGTTGATACTCGCACAAAGGGCCGCCGTCTCGCACCAAGCGTCGTTGCGCTCAAAATGCGTGCCGAGCAGGATCGAACCCGGCGTACTCGCCGAACCGGTCAAGAATCCCTTCGGGCTCCATACGTAGAGATCGTGGCCGATCAGCCAACCTTTGGCCCGTTTCTTCCCGCGGCTCACGCCCTCATCGTCATGGGGCGTCGCCCAGCCATGGACGGCGCGCAGCCTGTAAGGTCCCACTGTCCACGTAACACCAGGTTGGATAAAGGTGAATAGCCCCTTCCCGATACTGCCGCTGCCGGTATCAAACAGCGTCTGCGAGGCGGCGTCGCCGTGGTCGCGGAACCGTATCCGGTTGCACCCGTTGTCCGCCGATGCGCGCGAGTCGTTGTTGCAGAACCAGGCGCCGATCTCGAAAAGCAACCCACGGGTCCACTTGTTCTTGGTCGCGGAGAAAGGCTGGATTCCGAAGTAGGTCGTGAAATCCTTCCGGTCCGTGAAGCTGCTCAACCCGTCGCCCCCCTCGCTGACGTTGGCCACCCCAACTTGGAAACGGGTGATGCGGCCGGGAATGCCGATGCCGGTAAGCGAGCGATCATCCCAGGTAAGAGTCCAGCCGTTTCCAGATGAGCCCGTGTTGGGGCCTACCTGGCGGCTAAGAATTTCGTACTCGCGCTGCGCGCCGGTGGAGCTGGAACCCTGGCGCGATTGAGTCGCGGCAGCGGAAGTGGAGATATCCATGCCCATCGAAAAGGTCGGCAGCCATGGATTCACGTTCTCAAGGTGAATATGGACCACCCCGCGCTGCAGAATCGAACCTACGCCTGTGCCCGTTGAATTCTTCGCGTTACCTGTCCCAAAACCGTCCAGGTCAATGGATGCTTCGATTTCGTACAGGCAGTTGTTGATGCAAAAGAAGAAGCTCGGCCTGAAGCGCCGCCCCATGATCTCGCCGTTGGTCCGGCCGACCTGATCGCGCCCGCTCTCGAAAAGCATGCGGATATGAGCTTCCATGCTTGTGCGCATAGACCATGCCTTGTCCGCGGCTTCGATCATCAGACCGTTGCCCGGACGGTAGCTGAACGTCGGCAACGCCGCCGCTGCTGCCGTGGCCTCTTGTTTGAGTTCGATCTGCTGTTCCTTTAACTGCGACAGTTCCTGCTCGAGCGCTTGGATTCTATCCTCCACATTCTGCGCCCGCGCTGGCACC
>JBFJTQ010000229.1:0-5387 GCA_041625275.1 Binatia bacterium
ACCTCCTTTCCCTGCTGAAAACTAGTTTAGGGAAGAGGCTTCCGTCTGTCAATTGAAAAACGGCTCTCAGGAAAAATTTTTTCGCTCCGATCCGGAAATTGAAACGTCGAGGAGGAGATTACACCCGAATTCCGATGAAACTGATCTGCCGACCTGTCTCTTGTCGCTCGCGTCGATAGGAAAAGAATTCATCCGGCGTGCAGCTCGTGCACGGCCCAAGCTCATAAATCCGCTCCGGGAGGAGGCCGGCGTGCTCAAGGATGGCCCGGTTCATGCGTTTCAAATCGAGAAACGTTTTTCCATTCCTGTTCTCCACGGCCGGCTCGGCAAGTTTACCCCATCGGTCGATGAGAGGGCGCGAGACATCTTCTTTAACTTCATAGCAGCAGGCGCCTATGGCTGGCCCAAGGCCGGCCTCGATGCCACCGGTAGGAATATTGTATTCCTCCTTGAACAGGCGAACCAACTTTGCCGCAATGCCTTCCACGGTGCCGCGCCAGCCTGCGTGCACGGCAGCCACAAGCTTTTGCCGCGGGGCCAGAAATAGAATCGGCACGCAGTCAGCAGTCAACACCCCAAGGTATGCTTGCGTGGCCTGCGTGACCATGCCGTCGGCTTCGCCGACTTCTTTGGCAGTATTGTCTTCCACGTGCACAATCTGATCGCCGTGGACCTGTCTCATGGTGACAATGCGGCCGTCATGCATCTCGACGGCCCGCTTCATGTCACACATATTGTCCTTAACGATTTCAGTGTCGTCACCGACGCGGAACGACAGATTCAACTCCGCATAGGTACCGACGCTTTTGCCGCCGCGGCGCCCGAGAAAACCGTGCAGCAGATAGTCGTACTTTTGCCATTGCGGCACTTTGAGCCATATGATTTCCATAGAGGCCTTATTGTGCTTGGTTCTTCATCGGACCGCAAGTTCTGCAAAGCGCAGAACTCGTTTAGATACTTGTGAGAAAAATGTGAGGTAAAAGAGAAGGGTGATCAAGGACCATCTCCATGACGATTTTCGGACACACGGGGGAAACGTTCTTGAGACTCATCAAAAGTTGCGGCTCAGGCTCTCTTTATTATATGGTCAGCAGATCCCGGCGCTGTCCCAACGGATTCACGTTGGCGGGAGACGGGACTATTGAATGGTCTCTCGCATTTACTGAACAATAGACATCTCCGGATACGGGAAATCATATATGCCCGCGGGAAAATATACCGACACCCTCAAACATCCAGGGTTCTTGCCGTTTTTCTGGACCCAGTTCCTCGGCGCCTTTAACGACAACTTTTACAAGATGGTTGTCTCCATGTATGCCATCGAAGCCGCCGGCTCGCCCGCCAGCGCGGCTCCTTATCTTGCGCTGATCGGCGCTTTATTCATTCTGCCGTTTTTTCTCTTCTCCGGATATGCCGGCCACATTGCCGATGTCTTCAGTAAACGATCCGTCCTGGTTTTCACCAAGGCGTTCGAAATACTCGCCATGATCTTTGCCCTGTTCGCTTTCTTCTCCGGGCGCCTGGAACTAACCTTCACCATCGTATTCTTGATGGCCTTGCAGTCCACTTTTTTCAGCCCCGCCAAGTACGGCATCCTGCCCGAAATGCTCCCTCCCGCCGATCTCTCCCGGGGCAACGGTCTTTTGGAAATGAGCACCTTCCTGGCCATTATCCTTGGAACCGCCATCGGCAGCGTAGTCTTTGGCCTATGGAAGGATCATCTGGACTGGATCGGGTTTATTTTGATCTTCATCGCAGTACTGGGAACCGTGACCAGCTTGGGAATCCCTCGAGTACCTCCTTCCGGCGCGACGAAACCGTTTAAACTCAACCCCTGGGCAGAAATTACCGGCGGCATCCGGCGTTTGTGGCAAGATCCGCAGCTCTGGCTAACCGTCTTTGGCCTCTCGTACTTCTGGTTCCTCGGCGCCCTGATGCAAATGGACATCCTGCTCTTCGGAAAGGAAATCCTTGAACTGGACGATCTTCGCAACGGCTTATTGGTAACCGCCCTTGCACTGGGGATCGGTGTAGGCAGCCTGGCCGCAGGCCGGCTCTCCGGCGACAAGGTGGAACTCGGGCTGGTTCCCCTGGGGTCGTTGGCAATGGGACTGTTCTCGATTCTTCTTTATATTGCCGAGCATTCATATCTTCTGGTGACGGTGGCCTTGGTTGCGCTCGGATTCTCCGCCGGGCTTTTTGCAGTGCCGCTGAATGCGCTCTTGCAGCAGCGCAGTGGCAAGGAGGAAAAAGGCCAGTTGATTGCGACTAACAACTTTCTCAACACCCTGGGTATCCTTTTGGCATCAGGCGTTTTTTGGACGCTGCGCCACTGGCTGCAAATCCCCCCGGATCAAATCCTCATACTCCTCGGTCTGCTCACGGTAGCAGCCACGGTCTATATGCTCTACGCGCTGCCCGAATTCGTGGTTCGCTTCTTCCTCTGGCTACTGACGCACACGCTTTATCGAATACGTATCATCGGCCAGGAGCATGTTCCCATTCGCGGTCCGGCGCTTCTAGTGTCCAATCACGTCTCATTCGTTGATGCGCTGCTCATCGGCGCCTGCGTACAACGGTTCATCCGTTTCATGCTGCACCGCGAATTCTACGACATCCGCGCGCTGCGCTGGTTTTTTCGGCTCATGAATTCCATTCCTGTCTCGGCTAACAATCGGCGCGACATCGTCGATTCATTGAAGCGGGCGCGCGCAGAACTGGAGCAAGGCCATGTGGTTTGCATATTCGCCGAGGGCGCGATCAGCCGGACGGGGCACCTGCTGCCGTTTAAACGGGGATTTGAAAAGATCGTCGAAGGCACGGACGTTCCGATCGTTCCGGTTCATCTGGACCAGATCTGGGGCAGCATTTTCAGCTTCAAAGACGGACGGTTCTTCTGGAAATGGCCCCAAAGAATTCCCTATCCAGTGACCGTTTCCTTTGGTCCGCCGCTGCCTGCAAGCGCGAGCGCCCAAGAGGTGCGGCAGGCCGTGCTGGAACTTGAAAGTCATGCTGCGCACCATCGCCGCGCAGCGAACGATCTCCTTCACTGCAAATTTATTCGCAGCGCCAAGCGCCACTGGTTTTCATTCTGCATGGCCGACACTACCGGAACGGAACTGAACTTTGGAAAAACCCTGATCGGAAGTTTGCTCCTGGCGCAGTGGGTGAAGCAACGCTGCGCAAAAGAAGACATGATCGGCGTCATGCTTCCGCCTTCGGTCGGCGGCGCCCTGGCAAACATCGCCGTTCTGCTCGCCGGGAAAGTCCCGGTGAACCTTAATTTCACCTCGGGGGCAGAAACGATGACTTCCGCGATCGAGCAGTGCAGAATCTCCACGATTCTTACCTCCCGATCGTTTCTCGCCAAAGCGCAGGTCCAGGAAATGCCCGCCATGGTCTTCCTCGAGGACATAAGAAAGACCTTCCCGCGGTCGCGCCAGGTTCTTCTGGCGCTGCTTGCTTTTGCGTTTCCTTCTGGCTTCCTGACCCGTCTTTATGGCAAGAAACAAAACGCGGACGACTTGGCCACCGTGATATTCTCCAGCGGCAGCACCGGCACGCCAAAAGGCGTCATGTTATCGCACCACAACGTCATTTCGAATATTGAAAGCGTTTGCCAAGTGATCCCCCTGACGCGCGCCGACCGCATCATGGGCGTGTTGCCGCTGTTTCACTCGTTCGGCTTTACCGTTTCGCTCTGGCTCCCCGTCATTGCCGGCTTCGGAGCCGTTTATCATCCAAACCCGATGGACGCAAAGATCATCGGCGAAACCGTGCAAAAGTACAAAGCCACGCTTCTGATCAGCACCCCGACGTTTTACGCGTCCTATCTCAGACGATGTTCAGTCGAAGAGTTCGCCACGCTGCGCTATATCATTGCGGGCGCGGAGAAGCTTCGCCCGCACATCGCCGCGGGCTACAAAGAGAAATACGGCATGGATATTTTAGAGGGTTACGGCTGCACCGAAATGGCTCCGGTCGTTTCCGTGAATGTCCCCGATGTCATCTATCAGAATACTCGGCAGATCGGCCATAAGCAGGGAACCGTCGGCCATCCCATTCCCGGAGTTGCGGCCAAAGTCATCGATCCGGATTCCGGCCGAACGCTACCCAGCGGGGCAGAAGGGCTCCTTCTCGTCAAAGGCCCGAATCGGATGCTTGGGTATTTGGGTCAACCCGAACTCACGGCGCAGGCTCTTCGCGACGGCTGGTACGTAACCGGTGATATGGCATCGGTTGACGAGGATGGCTTCATTCGCATCACCGACCGCGTTTCGCGGTTCAGCAAAATCGGCGGCGAAATGGTTCCCCACATGAAAATCGAGGAGACCATAAACGGAATCCTGGGAAATGCCGCTTGCGTCGTCACGGCCATTCCCGACGAACAAAAAGGGGAAAGGCTGGTGGCTTTCTACACCCAGACCAGTATTTCGGCGGACGAACTCTGGGACAAGCTCAATCGCTCCAACCTCCCCAAACTGTGGCTTCCGAAACGAGAGAACATCTATTGGATCGAATCCATTCCCCTCTTGGGTTCGGGAAAGATCGACTTGAAACAAATCCAGCTTCTGGCCATGGAAAAGGCAGGCTCCAAGAACTGATCGTGGGGCGTCGTTGAACACCCGCCGAGCGCATGGTAAAAATCAGGTCTTACGGAGGTAAGAATGGATTTTCTCAGACTGGCGGAGAAATCGCTCGCAGGACAGATTCCTGACCGCGATGAAATGAAAGCTGTCCTCGCTACGCCGGACGAACATCTGATGGAGCTTCTGAGCGCGGCTTTCAAGGTACGTCACCATTATTTTGGCAAGCGTGTGCAAATCCACGTGCTGCAAAATGCGAAGAGCGGTCTCTGTCCCGAGGACTGCCACTACTGCTCGCAATCGTCCGTATCCGAGGCGCCCATCGACCGTTATCCATTTCTGTCAAAGGAGGAACTCATCGATGGCGCGATGCAGGCGAAAGCGGCCGGGGCCGTGAGATACTGCATCGTCAACAGCGGCCGGGGACCGACAAATAAGGAAATCCAAGAAATCGCCGCCGCCGTGCGCGAGATCAAAAACAACGTCGGCATCGACATCTGTTGCTCTCTCGGTCTCATGAACGAGGAAAAAGCCCGGTCGCTTAAGGAGGCGGGGGTTGGGCGCATCAACCACAACCTGAACACCAGCCGGCAACATCATCCGGCCGTGGTGACGACGCACACCTATGAAGACCGCGTGGCGACCATCGAGGAGGTCAAAGCCGCAGGGTTGTCGACATGCTCCGGTGGCATCATCGGCATGGGCGAAACCGACAACGATATCATCGATTTGGCTCTAACGTTGAGACAATTGGACATCGATTCCATCCCGGTGAATTTTCTCAACTCCATTCCGAAAACG
>JBFJTQ010000230.1:0-5383 GCA_041625275.1 Binatia bacterium
CGACACCGGATGCGGATGTCGGTTGGTATGTTTTTTACCAAGCGGGATTTTTTTATCGCTTAATATACGTCATGGGGGTAGGTCCGGGCGTGAAGGAGTCATGGTTTGTCACAAGAGGCCCCGTCGATGAGGTGCTCGAGCGATTCGCGGATGGATTGAAAATCATGAGCGCCAGAGAAAAATGATTCGGCTCTTTGCTCCAACGGTGGAACAGGAAACTTTTAGCGATCGTCAATTTCGCGTAAGCACATTGACGGTTAGAGGGAGAAAGCAATGTCAAAACCCATTTATATTAGACCCGCGCGCAAGGACGACCTGGCCGCGATTGTGGAGATTGAGGATCGCTCCACTGGCATCTCCCGCCGCGACTACTGGGAAAAGAGACTCGATATGTACGAGGCGGTACGCCCCTATTGGGCCTCCGTTGTTGCCGAGGTCGATAATCGCGTTGTCGGCTTTCTTTTGGGCCGCACGGGGGAATTGGAGTTTGGGCTCCCCGAGCCGGTAGCTTGGATCGAAACAATCGGAGTGGACCCAGCCTATCGCCGCCAGGGGATCGCCGCCAAACTTGTAAAACACTTCAACTTATCTGCGGACGAGCATAAAATCTTTACGGTGTTTACTCTCGTCGGCAAGAGCAACAAAGACATGGAACAATTCTTCAGCAAGGTCGGATTTACACGAGGGGAGATGGTCCATTTCCAGAAAAAAGTCAAAATTTAACTCCATTGTTCCGAGGAAATAGGCCTAGCCGTTGAGTCGTGCCCATGGATGACGTCATTCTCACAGTCGGCCGGAAAATACGCATTGCATATCAATCAAGGCCCTTCCATTGGTCTTACCCACGGTGAAGTCCTTCCCCTCAAAGCAGCGCCTCTGTTTTTCCACTTTATGCGCGACGTTTTTGGCCTGCCAGGTGAATCTTGCGTTTGCCGCGCCGGTCGAGGTCGGGCCATACCGCGCGAGGGACACATACGCCGCCCACCAATTGAAGCTGGGCGTTCTTCGCAATCTACCCACGCTATTCGCACACCCACCCGACACAGGAAAAATGCCTTAGTTGAGTGGCATACTGCCCACACGCTCAGCTCCGCCAAGATTTCTTCTACCCTGTACGATTGTCGCGCAGCTTTCCTTTTGTATAAACCGCACCCTAACGATAGGAGATTAGATGGGGTCGCTGCGCCAAAGCCAGGGCGTCGGCTCGTTAGTTTTGACACCGATTTGGAAGCCCCAAGAAATCCTGACGGACGTTTGCGAACTGCTCCTTGTGTTGGAGGCCCTATGTGCACCGGTGTTCATCAGGAGAGACGAGTATGCCGTTTATCCCCTACCTTAACCCCAATGCCCCTCATTTCTGGTTGACGACGGCACCCCGGGACAGAAACCGAAAAGCATAGCGAACGCCGCTTGGTCGTTTGGGACAAAGAAGCTTTTCCGTGCAACGGATTGCATGTGACTGAGCATATAAATATGGCCTCCCCTCGTGGCGCTTGGGGGAAACAACATGTTGTATGTCACTGCTCAAGTTGATAAAATTATGTAGATTGACGAAGCCAATCTGTTGCAACGATAGTCAAACGCAGGGTGTGAAATGTCGGCCTAATCCGTCCATGTTAAATCACTTTTAAATCTTGAAGCTAAGGATCTTGAGGCTGCCACATTTGATTTGGAGAGTGCCGGAGTTGCAGTTGAGAGGACACTAGGAACTGCAGCCCGGAAAACTGAGGGAATTTGAAGGACAGTCTTGGAAGTTTCACGACCCGAGCAAAGCTTCGCCCGGAGTGAAAAGCGGAGTTTAAAAAAGGCAGGTGATGGGCTGATTGCCGGAATTAGTTCGAGGCGCACTTAAACCTTTAGACCCCGTCGTCGAGATGGGAACGGGTGGAATTTTGACAATTAAAGGGTCTGCGGTAGGGGATAGAAGTCGCTCAACACGGATGGAGGAGAAGTTGAAGGATATCCTAGCGCTGTTAACTTCAGGCGAATGAGGGCTAAATAGAGGAAACCTCACGTCGAGACGCACGAGCGCTTGCGCCTCGACGCGGGGCGCTTGGGTATGGTACAAACCCAGCCGCGAGGCATGAAAAAGTTAGGTCTTGATGGCGGCGTCCGGCGGAGAGGAAAAGATAAATTGAACAAACGCAGGAGCGGGTCTAGGTCAACTTCTAAATCTAAGGTGCCGTCAAAAAGAGCGGTGGAAAAAAGCCCTGACGGCATTCTGAAGATGTTACTCCATGATATCCAGAATCATTTACAGGCCATTCGGATGGAAATCGATCTTCTAGATATTGAATCGAACCATCACCTTGACTTTAGCAGGATTGTCCATGCAATTGACCGGGCCAGTTTGTCCTTGCAGGACGTGGGCGATTACTATTCAATCCAGGAGCTCTGCTTCTCAATGGAGAGCGTCGAAAGCATCCTGGAGGACGTGATCAGCGAATTCCATAGCGCCTTCCAAGAACACGGCGTTAAGTTGCAAGTGCTTACCGGCCAACCTCTCCCGTTGGTCCTGATTGACGCCGATAAATTTCGGTCAGTGCTTCAACGCATTGTCGAGTTCTGCAGAACGCTTCTGCAGCATGGAGGGGGACTGGAAATCGAGGGATTGGCGCGGCGCGACCATGGAATCCAAAAGGTGGAATTGCGCTTCAGCATCTCGTCCTTAGAACCGTTTGAATTCGATGGAGGAGATCTGTTTAGCCCTTTCCTGCGGGTGAATGGACACAAAATCGGCCTCGGGATGGCCCTTGCAAAAGAGATATTAAAGCATCTCCATGGCCAGCTTTCTTTTGACAAGACTCTTTCGAAGCGCGCGACTATTATGATTACGCTCGAATCTTCCGAGATCAGTGAGCAAGACTAAGCAGCAAACGTTCGGCTAGGCAAATTCCCCATGGCCTCTTCCCAACGCACCGACCCGGAACTTAGAACAACCAACGTGATTGCATCGGAGCAAGAATCACTCCCAGATCCGAATAACCAACAGGCGGACGTCCTGCCGCCGATAAGCCCGCACATTTTGGTCGTTGATGACGAAGTGTTGCTCTCCCAGCAATTAGAACGTTTGTTTCTTCAACGCGGTTTCGAAGTGGAGTGTGTTCAGAACGCTGAGGATGCCTTAGCCCGTCTAGAATCTGGAGATATCGACTTAATTGTGACTGACATCTTCCTTCCCGGTCGCAGTGGCGTTGAACTCACAAAAATAGCTCGCGATGCATATCCGGATGTTCCGATTATCGTCATGACCGGCTATGCAGAGATAGGAACCGCCGTACAGGTCCTCAAACTCGGAGCGTCGGATTATATTGTTAAGCCGTTCAGCGCTGCAGCCATTCAGGAGTCGGTGGACAACGTATTAGCCAAGGCACGGGTCTTCATCGAGATCAGGCATCTGCGGCGCAATCTCGCCGATCGATGCGAATTCGGAGGCATGCTTAGCAGAACCCCAGAGATGCATCACGTATTCGAAATTATACGAATGGTTTCGAATACGGATATGACAGTCGTTGTGGAGGGAGAGACTGGAACCGGAAAGGAATTGGTGGCGAGTGCCATACACCACCAAGGAATGCGCCGCAACGGCCCTTTTGTCACGATCAACTGCGCCGGACTTCCGGACACGCTATTGGAAAGTGAACTTTTCGGCTACGAGAGGGGGGCCTTTACGGGCGCCGATCAACCAAGGGCTGGGAAAATCGAGCTGGCACATGGCGGGACTCTTTTCCTCGACGAGATAGAGAGCATGCCCTTAGCCATGCAGGCAAAGTTGTTACTCGTATTGCAAAACCAGAATGTTCAGCGCCTCGGCAGTACGCGGTGGTCGAGAATTGACATGCGCGTCATCTGCGCCACTAATATCCCTCTCAAGAGCCTGGTCGACCAAGGAAAGATGAGGAGCGACTTTTATTACCGAATCAATGTCATTCCCATCCACCTGATTCCGCTCAGGCAAAGAATCGATGACCTTCCGTTGCTGGTTCAAGATTTTATTCACCATCACCCCCTTGCCAAGCGCAAGGGCATTACCGGTATTTCGCGGCCGGCGCTGAACCAGCTCATCCATTATGATTGGCCGGGCAACATCCGGGAGGTCCATAACGTATTAGAGCGCGCCATCGTCATGACAAAAGGAAAAACCATAGAGGAAGTTGAGACGGGTGATCATACATCGCAGCCACACAACCAGAACCCGGCGGTCTTTGCTGACGTCTCGCTTGATGAATGGTTGAAGGAGCAGGAAAAAGAGTTTTTGATTCAAAGATTGCAGGCCCTGGGAGGACGAATCAATTTGACCGCAAAAAGCTGTGGCATCGATGTAAAATCGCTATACCGTAAAATGCGCTTCCACGGCATCGACAAGAAAGCCTTTAAACCAAAAGACGCCGCAACCTCTAAGCCTAAAACTCACCGCGCAGGAAGTAAATAGCCCTTGCTTAGCAACTCCATCAGCACGCACTGATTCAACCAGCCGTCGTTTAAAACCAACAGTTCCTCAGACGCTTGCACCCTCGGCACCCCATCTCATTTTAAGCTTCGCATGCGCTCGCGTGCCAACGGCTAACCCCATTGAAGAAAGACGGCGGTTAGTTTCCCTACGCAAAGTTCCGGCCTAAGGGGTCTTAAACCGCGGAATGCGCGCTGTGTCGAGAGAAGAGAGCCAGGTGGGATAACTGTGGCGAAAAAAGTAGTCGAGGCTAAGGCGCGCCTCTCGCCCTTGGCACCTTAAGACACTCGCCGACGGGCCTAGGGGATAGAGTCTGCCCCTCATCACGTCTTCGTCTGCCCTACACTTTTTCATGCACCGGTATTGCCAAGACGGGACAGTGCGCATTCCTGAGGATTTTTTCAGTCACGCTTCCTAACATCATACGGGGAAGACCGCTGCGGCCGTGGGTAGACATCACGATAAGGTCAATGGAATTCTTTTTCACCCAGTCAACAATCAAGCGATTGGGGTCCCCCAGCTCGACAATTTCCTTGACGCCAACATCTGGGATCGAGGCAAGCAGGTGACGGTTTACAAAATCGTGTAGTAGTTGTCTATGCCGTTCAACCAGATGACTTAATTGCTCTTCGACCTTGGCGGTGGCAAATCTTGATTCAAGGAGGCGCGCGTGCGACACGAATTCGTCGGTCCGCACCACATGGCAAGCTGTGACTTCAGCGCCTACGGCCTTCGCCAAACTGCCCGCATACACAAGCCCCCTTGCTGAAAGCAGTGATAAATCCGTCGGAACGAGAATATTCTTGATGAAGGTCACGTTAACCTCCTAGTTCCATAAAGTCAGACCCCAAGCCCGTTAGGCAAGCGGAAGACAGATTCTAAAGATGATAGAGTTGTTTCCTATCGCTCCCACGAACCTCCTCACAGCGCCTA
>JBFJTQ010000231.1:0-5380 GCA_041625275.1 Binatia bacterium
GGCGCAGGTGGTGGATGCCCTGAGAACATGTTTTGATCCCGAGATTCCCGTTGACATTTATGAGCTGGGGCTGATCTACGATGTCAAGGTGGAGCGAGAGGGTTTCGTCACGATCACGATGACCCTGACCTCGCCGCACTGCCCTGCCGCTCAGTCGCTGCCCGCTGAGGTTGAGGCGAAAGTCAAGGGAGTCTCCGGAGTTACTGGAGTTAAAATCGATCTTGTATGGGATCCGCCGTGGGATTCGAGCAGAATGTCCGAAGCGGCCCGGCTGCAGCTGGGGATGACGTAGCCCGCACGCGGAGCTAGTTACGTCGCGGTTGACGTTGTTGAACATGGCCGGCGCGCCAGCACATGAGTCGTCATACGGAGTGCCCTTACGGGGGCGCAAGGAGCGGTATGGAGAGTCTTTTTACCCAACTCGGTGGTGAAACCGCTCTGCGAAAGATTGTCAATACATTCATGGATCGCGTATTTGCCGATCGTATGATCGGCTTTTTTTTTCGCGATGTCGATAAAGAGCGGATCAAGGAGATGGAATACCAGCTGGCGGCGAATTTTCTTGGCGCCGGCATTGAGTACCGGGGCCGCCCGCTGGACCGCGCCCATGCCCGTCATCCTATCATGGGCGGGCACTTTGCCAGGCGACGCCAAATTTTAAAGGAAACCCTGGAGTTCTACGAAGTTCCTGAAGCGATTCGAAACTCGTGGTTGGAGCACACGGACAGTCTGAGGCCCCTGATTACACGTCAGGTTGGATCTGACTGCGATCCGTTGGCGGCGCGGGACCAAGTGCTGGGGAGGTAGGGCAACCAGGTGGCGCCGGTTGCCACGACGCGGCGCTGTTTGTAGCAAGGCATAACGTTGTGTTATTAGTGACTGTGCGCCGAAGGTAGCCATCGGGGAGTCGCTCGAGTCAAATCAGCCGACCTTTACTCCCGGCCAGGGTTGAGCCTCTCGGTTGAATTCATTTCCCGCAGGCAGACAAAGGCACGGGAAACCTCTTAAATGAGATTGAGGATGTCAGGGGGCTAAGTCCCGCCTTGCCTCTGTCGGGTAGAGGGCTGGCGGAAGCCCGCGTGGAAAAACGCACGAGAGGGCGGAGGGGACCGGTTATGCCTGGCTTTTTGTTGAAAACGATGTTTATCATCTTTAGTTGATGGCTGCGCCAGAGGTGGTTGTTCCCGGAGCAAGGTTGTGGGGGACCCGAGGGCGGGGACACGGGAGCCGGAGTTGGGCGGAATGGAGGTCTGCAGCGCTTCGCCAGCAGCGGTTTGAGTTGGCGTCACAGACTGCGCGCGATGGCCTGAGGGCCGTTGTCCGTACCCTGGGGCAGTTTTTTCTCGGCTGTCGAGATTGCGGCTCAAATGGGGGTGGCGAAAACGGGGCCCTGTAGCATCCCGGGAGCCGCGGACGGCGCGTCGTGACGGGTTGAGACAGAGATAATTAAGATACTGCGGATCAAAATATTCATGGGCAACGTGGAAAAAGATTTGACCGAAGACGCCGGCGAGCAAATCGAGGTCAGGCGGCAAAAATTAAACAAGCTCAGGGAGGCGGGCGTTCCGCTCTATCCCAATGATTTCAAACCTACCCATACGACGCAAGCAATCCTGTCCGCCGTAAACGGACTCAGTGACGAGAAGCTAGGAGGCCTGTTTCCCGAGCTTCATGTGGCTGGTCGAATTATGGGAATTCGTAAATTTGGCAAGGCGGCGTTCTTTCACATTCAAGATCGTACCGGGCGCTTGCAAGTTTATGCCCGCAAGGACCAGCTGGGCGAAGCAGGGTACGCCGCATTCCAGCTCTTGGATGTCGGGGATATCGTTGGTGTTGGGGGCCATCTCTTTCGCACCAAGACGAAAGAGGTCACGGTGGAAGCCCAAGGGATCCGGTTGCGTTCTAAATGCCTTCGACCCTTGCCCGAAAAGTGGCATGGCTTAGCCGATGTTGAGGCACGCTACCGCCAGCGGTATGTCGATCTCATGGTTAATCCGGAGGTTCGCGGGGTTTTCGAGAAACGATCGCGGCTCGTGCGTTTGATGCGAAAATTTTTCGAGGAGCGGGATTTCTTAGAGGTCGAAACTCCCATGATGCAGGCGATTGCCGGGGGCGCGGCAGCTCGCCCATTCATGACGCATCATAACACCTTGGATATGGAGCTGTATCTGCGGATCGCGCCCGAACTTTTTCTCAAGCGCTTGCTGGTCGGAGGAATGGAAAGAGTTTTCGAACTCAATCGCAACTTCCGTAATGAGGGAATTTCCGTTCGCCACAATCCCGAATTCACAATGCTGGAGTTCTATCAGGCGTATGCTACGTTTGAAGATTTGATGCGGCTCACGGAGGAGCTATTTGTTTTCCTGGCACATGAATTAACGGGCTGTGCGCAGCTTTCCTACGGCGGGCATGCCATAGATCTCAGCCCGCCGTGGCCCAGGCTCAGCATTCCCCAGGCGATCATGGTGCACGGGGGCGCCCGAGAAGCGGATGTCGCCACCCTCGAGGCGCTGCATCATTTTACCAAGAGGCAAGGCTTGCATGTAGACTTGAGCTCGCCGTACGGCAATCTTCTCGTCGAAGTTTTCGAGGAAGTGGCTGAAGCGAAACTGATTCAGCCCACGTTCATCACCGGCTATCCAATCGAGGTTTCTCCCCTGGCGCGAAAAAACGACGGTAGTCCCAATATGGTCGATCGGTTTGAACTCTATATTGCGGGGCGCGAACTGGCTAATGCCTTCTCCGAGCTCAACGATCCGGCGGATCAACGGGAGCGCTTCCGTGAACAGATGGAGGCGCGAAGGGCCGGCGACGAGACCGCGAACCTCTTCGACGAAGACTATGTGCGGGCTTTGGAATATGGGATGCCGCCGGCTGCGGGCGAGGGGATTGGCATTGACCGATTGGTCATGCTGTTTACAGACTCTCCCTCCATTCGGGACGTCATTCTGTTTCCCTTGCTGCGACCCCAACGTTGAACGAGTTTTGACCCCTCGATGAGATACGAATTGTTCATTGGCTTACGGTACTTGCGGGCCCGGCGTCAAGAAACCTTTATTTCCCTCATTACGCTGATATCGGTGCTCGGGGTGATGATTGGTGTGATGACCTTGAACGTCGTTATGGCGGTCATGACAGGATTTGAAGAAACCTTGCGCGACCGCCTCCTGGGCATCAATGCCCACATCGCATTGGTCAAGTCCGGCGACCAGTTGAGGGAATACCAACAGCTTCTGAGACAGGTCGTAAAGGAGGAGGGCGTCGTGGCGGCGTCCCCGACCGTCTATGGACAAGTGATGGTCACTTCCGGACCTCGAGTCTCCGGCGCGGTAGTTCGTGGCATTGATCCCGACCGCGTCAACGGCGTGGTGGACATCGAGCGTTTCCTTAAGGACGGAACCCTTGCAGGTCTCAAGAAAAAGAATTCCCTGCGGGTCGAAGGTCGCACCGTCTTTTTGCCGGGGATCATTTTAGGGGTCCGGCTGGCCAACCAGCTTGGCGCTTTTCTTGGGAGTCCGATCCAGGTGGTTTCTCCGTTGGGGAGTCCCACCGCGATCGGTGTGATACCGAAAGTACGCCGCTTCCTTGTGATTGGAATGTTCAATTCCGGCATGAATGAAATTGATTCGACCCTGGCTTTTATGAACCTTCACGATGCGCAAAATTTCTTCGATTTGGGAGACGCGGTCAGCAATATCGAGATCAGGGTTCGCGACGTCGACAATGCCCGTGCTGTCGCCGATAACATCCAGCGGGAGTTGGGGTTCCCCTATCTGACCGAGGATTGGTCCCGCCTGTGGCCGAATCTTTTTTCCGCACTGCGTTTGGAAAAGACCGTGTATTTTCTCGTGCTCTTACTGATGGTTCTGATCGGCGCTTTTAACATCATCTCGACCCTTATCATGGTGGTGATGGAAAAAAGGAAAGACATTGCCATCCTTCAATCCATGGGCGCCACGCGCGAAAGCATAAAAAAGATATTTCTTATCAAGGGATCTGTGATCGGCATTGTGGGCACGTTCCTCGGCGTGTTGCTGGGTTACGTCATTTGTATTCTGATTGAGAAATACCAATTTATTGAGCTCCCCAAGGATGTCTTCCTTATTTCGACAGTTCCCGTGCGAATCTACCTGAGTAATTTCCTGCTCGTGGCGACGGTATCTCTCGCCGTATGTCTGCTGGCAAGCGTCTATCCCGCGCGGCAAGCGGCAAAACTGGACCCCGTGGAAATCATCCGCTATGAGTAATCTCCTTTCGATTCGCGATTTATATAAATCCTTCATCGAAGGCGGCAGAGAGATCTCCGTGTTGCGGGGCGCAAACCTCGATGTGGAAACGGGAGAGAGACTGGCCATCATCGGCGAATCGGGGGTGGGCAAGAGCACGCTGCTTCATATTCTCGGAACGCTGGACCGGCCCACACGCGGGGGGATCTTTTATTTCGGCAAAGAGCTTCCTATGGACGATGAAGCCGCCTTGTCCGCGTTTCGAAACCGGGAGATCGGCTTCATCTTTCAATTTCACTATTTGCTGCCGGATTTTTCAGCCCTAGAGAACGTGATGCTACCGGCGCTGATACAGGGACAGAACGCAGAACAGGCCCGTGACGGAGCCGAAAAGCTTCTTGAATCCGTGGGCTTAAAGGACCGCATGGTTCACCGGCCGGGAAAGCTGTCGGGCGGCGAACAGCAACGGGTAGCGGTGGCGAGATCGGTCATACTCGAGCCGAAACTCATTCTCGCCGACGAACCTACAGGGTCGCTGGACTTCCGCATCGGCGAGGAAGTTCAGGAACTGCTGTTTCAGTTGAACGAAGAACGCCGGGTTGCCTTGATCGTGGCCACACACAACCGTGAATTCGCCAGAAAGATCGGCCGCCAGATGGAGTTGCGCGACGGCCAGCTCTTTCCGGTGTAGGCGCAAGAGATAATTTGGCTTTACAAAAGTAAGCGAATTTGTTACACAAACAGAATAATAGGATCGTCTGTGACCCGGCTCGATTGCATCTGATGAAAGCGAACAAAACATTGTGGGGTGTCAGTTTGTACTTGTGGATTCTCATTCTTCCCCTCGTCCTCTGCTCCGGCCTGGTCAAGGCCTGGGCACAGGAGTCGGTCAAACTAAAAGAAGTCAAAATTTCCGGCAACGTGAGAGTCGAAGATGACGGAGTTCGGCTTCATCTGAAGAGTCGAAGCGGAGATTTATTCGACCCGGCACTGGTTGAGCAAGACGTCAAAGCTATATACCGCATGGGTTTTTTCGACGACGTCCGGGCGGAGCTGTCTGAGGGTGTCCTGACTTACATAGTCAAAGAGAAGCCGTATGTGCGAGAGGTGAAAATCCAGGGGGCTTCACAGGTCGGCCGGGACAAAATCGAAAC
>JBFJTQ010000232.1:0-5369 GCA_041625275.1 Binatia bacterium
GGGCGCCATTGTCCTGGAAATGATCTGGAGAGACGGTCAGCTCGCTCGCAGTCTCATCGTGGAAAAGATGCGCTGCACCGATGTCAAGCCGGCGCAGCATGAATTCGACATCGTCAAGGGGCAAGGGCTCGTGTTGCAGCCCCTGCGTTAATTGTTCCCAGGCGCATCGAACTTAGGCATGCTTCTTCAGCGCGTCTCAACCGGAATCGAGGGGCTCGATTCGCTGCTTCACGGCGGCTTTTTCAAGGGCCGCTCCTATCTCATGGCGGGCGATGCCGGCACCGGAAAAACCACCGCCTGCCTTCAGTTTCTCCGCTGCGGGTTAGTCGAGGGAGAGAAAGCGGTTTACGTCACGGTCGATGAACGACCCCCCGAAATCTTGCATTCTGCCGCCTCTCTGGGGTGGGACATTCAGCACCATGTCAACGAAAAACGTCTGGTCATCCTGGATGCCTCACCTTATTTCAGCGGGCGTGCGGCCATGGGAATGGGAAGAGGAGTTGATCTTGAGAAGATCGTTTCCGACCTCAGCGCCTATGCAAAAAAGATGGAAGCCACGCGCCTGGCGATCGACCCCATCACGCCCCTGATCTTGCCCCCTGATGCGACGGCGCGAGTACAAGATATGGCGCGTTCCTTCGTCTACCTGATTCAGTCTCAGCTCACAACCACCAATCTGTTTACTGCGCATTTCCCCGGTGCAGCGGCCCACGGCGAAACCTGCGGCATTGAAGAATTCCTCGCCTCAGGCGTCTTTATCTTGGGAATAGACCGCATTGATGGTCGCTTTGCGCGCACTTTGACCATAAAGAAGATGCGCGGCACACCGGTTGCGCCTGCGGAATGCCCGTTTTCGATCATGCAAGATAAGGGCATCGTGTTTGACGCCCATATCCATGACACGGCGGCGGATGGAGACGCCCCAGGTCAGACGTTGGAGTTCTTTGAACTCCCTGCCCGAGCGAAGTAACTGCCGGCGTTTCTGTCGGAAATGCCCAAAGCATTTGTCGATTCTCTGTCTTCGCGCCTAGCCCGCTGCAAGCGACCGTTAACCGTCGCTGGCGCGGAAACCCGAACCGCATCGAACCTACGGCGTGGCTTCCCGCGTCTTTCTTGACAGTCCGCCAGACGATGATTAACTTCTTTGAGAATTTGAGGAAACAACGATGCGTCTCGAAAAGTTAACGACCAAGTCTCAAGAAGCCTTGCAGCAAGCGCATGCGCTCGCCGACAAGCGACACCATCAGGCCATCGATGTCGAACATTTATTGTTTGCCCTGTTGGGACAGAAAGACGGCGTTGTTCTCCCGCTGCTGCAAAAATTAGGATCCCCTCTTTCGGCATTGACAGACCGGTTGCAAAAGGCGCTGGACCGCTTGCCGCAGGTCACCGGCGCAACGGGTCAAACCTTCATCACCCCGCGGTTGAAACAAACCATCGAAACCGCAGAAGCTCAGGCCGACGCGTTGAAAGACCGCTACGTATCTGCAGAACATTTCCTGTTAGCAATGCTCGAAGATTCGGGTGAAGCCGGGCGCATACTGAAGGAGCTGGGCGTCACGCGCGACGGCGTGTTGAACGCTCTCGTCAGTATCCGCGGCGCGCAAAGGATTACGGACCCCAACCCGGAAGAAAAATACCAGGCGCTGGAAAAATATAGCCGTGACCTAACCGATCTTGCACGCAAAGGAAAATTGGATCCCGTGATCGGCCGCGACGACGAGATCCGCAGGGTGATTCAGGTCCTGTCCCGCCGCACCAAGAACAATCCTGTGCTCATCGGCGAGCCCGGCGTGGGTAAAACCGCGATTGTGGAAGGGTTGGCGCTACGCATCGCCAACGGCGATGTGCCTGAGGGATTGAAGGAAAAAAGGCTCGTCGCGCTGGATCTGGGGGCGCTGCTCGCAGGGGCCAAATTCCGCGGCGAGTTTGAGGATCGGCTGAAAGCCGTTCTCAGAGAGGTCACCGAAGCCAGTGGACAAATTGTGCTTTTCATTGACGAACTTCACACTCTGGTGGGCGCCGGCGCCGCCGAAGGGGCCATGGACGCATCAAACATGCTCAAGCCGGCGCTGGCACGCGGCGAGTTGCGCTGCGTTGGCGCCACGACGCTCGACGAATACCGCAAGAGGGTGGAAAAAGATCCCGCCTTGGAGCGAAGGTTTCAGCCCATATTCGTTGGCGAACCGTCCGTGGAAGACACCATCGCTATCTTGCGTGGCCTCAAAGAACGATACGAGGTTCATCACGGCGTGCGCATCACCGATGGCGCCATCATCGCCGCCGCGACGCTCTCCCATCGTTACATCAGCGATCGGTTTCTACCGGACAAAGCCATCGATCTGATCGATGAGGCAGCTTCGCGCCTACGCATCGAGATCGACAGCATGCCCGTGGAGATCGACGAGGTCGAACGCAAGATCTTGCAGCTGCAGATCGAGAACCAGGCTTTGAAACGGGAGGAAGACAAGGCGTCAAAAGAGCGCCTTGCCCACCTCGAGCGTGAGATTCAGAGCTTGCGCGAAACTTCTGACGGCCTGAAAGGCCACTGGCAAAATGAGAAGGAGTCCATACAGCGGATTCGTTCGCTGAAGGAAAAAATCGAAGCCACCAAGGTCGAGGAACAAAAGGCACAACGCGATGGAGATCTGAACCGCGCCGCTGAGCTCCGTTACGGCGTACTGACCCAACTGCAGAAAGAGCTCGAAGAGGCGAATCGGAAACTGGCCGACCTGCAAAAAGACCAAAAAATGCTCAAAGAAGAGGTGGACCCTGACGATGTCGCCGAAGTGGTGGCCAAGTGGACCGGCATCCCCGTGTCAAAGATGATGGAAGGCGAGATTCAAAAGCTCTTGAGAATGGAGGACCGCCTCAAAGCCCGAGTCGTGGGGCAGGACGGGGCGATCCATGCCGTCGCCAATGCGGTCCGCCGCGCGCGCGCGGGGCTTCAGGACCAGAACCGACCCATCGGCTCGTTTATTTTTCTGGGTCCGACGGGCGTTGGCAAAACCGAGCTCTGCCGCGCCCTGGCCGAGTTCTTGTTCGACGACGAGCAAGCCATGGTACGCCTGGACATGTCCGAATTCATGGAAAAACACTCGGTCTCGCGCCTCATCGGCGCGCCTCCCGGCTATGTGGGTTACGAGGAGGGAGGCTATCTGACCGAAGCCGTTCGGCGTCGTCCGTATGCGGTCATCCTGTTCGACGAAATCGAGAAAGCGCATCCCGAAGTCTTTAACGCGCTGCTCCAGATTTTGGAGGACGGTCGCATGACCGATGGCCAGGGTAGAACCGTTGACTTCAAGAACACGGTCATCATCATGACCTCCAACCTCGGTGGCCAGTTCATTCAGGACTTGGCTGCGACGAACCGACAAGAATTAGAACGGCGCGTTTTGGCTACGCTACGGGAAGCCTTCAAGCCCGAGTTCCTGAACCGGATCGATGAAATCATCATCTTTAATCGCCTCGGTCGCGAAGAGTTGAAGTCCATTGTCGAGATCCAGCTCCAACGCCTGCGCCGGAATTTGGCTGATCGGAAAATCGCCTTCGAAATTACCGATCCTGCCAAAGATCTTCTCGTGGAAAAGGGATATGACCCGGTTTACGGCGCACGTCCCTTGAAGCGAACGATTCAACGCCTGATCCAGGACCCCCTTGCGGTCAAAATACTTGAAGGTGAATTCAAGGAAGGCGACCGAGTCAAAGTTGACGTCGATGGCGACACCTTGCACTTCCGCCACGGTAGTCCGGAATCTCCAGGTGAGCACTGGGCTCAGGCGACTCTGCACTGAGCACCGCGCCAAGACTTGCGCGCCGTAGGTTCCGCCGCGCCGGGGGGCTTCCTGGCAGTCCAATTTAAGGTTACACATATCGGCCCTGTTTGTCCCCCGGTCCCACCGATTCGGGTTTGCCCAGGCTCGCGCATGGCGCAGGGTTTGGCGTGCTGCACCGCGTGTTGCCGTCGCGTCTTTCGACGGCAGGCTGTACGGTCAGGGCGCTCTCGCCCTACGCGCTCTTCCTTCTTGCCGCGGAGGTGCCGGAGGTGACCGCGCCGCGACTGTTTCATGCGTAAATCCGAGCGCATTTGACGTAGAAAGTTGCGTTGCCGCTGGCCGCGCTATACTATGCCTCAGGTCTGTGAGACGATGGGTTGGTATTTGCACATAGATATGGACGCATTCTTCGCCTCCGTGGAGCAGGTGTTGGATCCGTCTTTGCAAGGGAAACCGCTCATAGTCGGCGGACGAAGTGGTAGAGGGGTCGTGACCTCGGCCTCTTACGAAGCGCGCAAGTTCGGCGTTCACTCCGCCATGCCGGGTTTCCAAGCCAAAGAACTCTGCCCGGACGGAATTTTTCTGCCCAATCGGCGAGGTGTTTACGGTGAATTCTCGGACAAAGTTTTTGCCATCCTCGAGCAGTATTCCCCCGAGGTTCACGCTATCTCCATCGATGAAGGCGTTGTCGATCTAACCGGCACTGAGAGACTCTTCGGCCCGCCCGTTAAGACCGCCGACCAAATGATTCGTCGAATTCGGACGGAGCTTGGGCTGCCATCTTCCGCCGGCCTTTCGACAAGTAGAGTCACCGCCAAGATCGCCGCCACTCTGGCAAAGCCGCACGGGTTAATGTACGTGCCCCGCGACGCTGAAGAAGACTTCCTCTCTCCACTGGCTGTCGGCCTGATTCCCGGCGTCGGTCCGAAAACCCACAAAACTTTTTTGCAACGAGGCATCAAGACCATCGGCGACCTCATCAAACAGCCCGAGTTGGCCTCGCGCTATTTAGACCTCACCGACATTGAGGATCGGGACCGTCGCCACGCACACTCTATCGGCAACGAGACCACTTTGGAGAAAGCGCTCAGAGAGAAAGACAAGTTGAACCAAGTCCTGTGGGAGCTGGTGGAGGAAGTGGGAAGACGCTTGCGTAGCGAGAAATATTACGCTCGTTGCTTGACCCTAAAGGTCCGCTATTCGAATTTTCAGACCATCACCCGCTCACGCACGCTTTCCACTCCCACCTGTTTTGACCGTGAGATTTTCGATGTTGTGGCTGCCCTCTTGCGGCAGAACGTCACCGGGGCTAGAGCCGTTCGCCTGCTAGGTGTAAGCGCGAGCGGGCTGCAAAGCTCCGGTTGGCAAGAGCCGCTCCTCGCTCGCGAACAGCGCAGGTCATGGGAAAAACTCTATCAAGGGATCGATGACTTGCGCGACAAATACGGTGACGAGGCCATCGGCGCCGCAACTCCCCGAATCCGCGCAGTTGATTTTCCCGGAAAAGCCCAATAGAGTTTTATGATTCTGCATGACAAGTACAACCACTAAGGCTTCTCCTTTCCTTGCCGCCTGCCGGCGAGAGCAGACCCC
>JBFJTQ010000233.1:0-5367 GCA_041625275.1 Binatia bacterium
ACAGTGCATTGTTCATGAATGTCCCCTCCGCAGCGACTCTAGCCGCCCGCAATAGCACCAACGATCATGAATGGTTCGGCCCCTGAAGCGACGGCTTCGGGTAGCGGCGCATCCGGCGGTTCGTGGGACAGATCCGCCCCGCAGGCAAAAAAGCGTACGAAGGCGCGGCGCTCGTGCGTGACATGATCGCGGATTGTTCCTCGCAGCATAGGATAACGGTCCTCAAGCGCGTCGATGACAGAGCGCTGCGTAACCTGACCCTGAACGCTAAGCTTTACCTCGCCGTCGACTTGCGCAAGCTTGCGCAGATGCGCCGGCAGCGTGAGTCGGATCATGACAGCGTCTGGACCTCGACTGACACCACCGCCGGAAGATACTGCACGATGGGCGCCCACTTGTCGCCGCCGTCGGCGGATGCATACACCTGCCCACCGGTGGTTCCGAAGTATATTCCGCACGGATCAAGCGAATCGACGGCCATCGCGTCGCGCAACACGTTAACGTAGCAGTCGCTCTGCGGCAGGCCGCGGGTGAGCGGCTCCCACTCGTTACCGCCGGTTCGGCTGCGATAGACGCGCAGCTTTCCGTCCGGCGGGAAATGTTCGGAGTCGCTTTTGATGGGAACGACGTAGACGGTGTCCGGTTCGTGCGCGTGCACGTCTATCGGAAATCCAAAGTCTGTCGGTAAATTGCCGCTTATCTCGTGCCACGACTCGCCGGCATCGTCGCTGCGCATGACGTCCCAGTGCTTCTGCATGAAGAGCACGCCTGGACGGGACGGGTGCAGTGCGATGCGATGGACGCAGTGGCCGACCTCCGCAGTCGGGTCAGGGATGTATTGCGAATGCAGGCCGCGATTGATCGGCTTCCACGATTTTCCGCCGTTGTCGGTGCGGAACGCGCCCGCCGCGGAAATAGCTGTGAACATCCGGTTCGGATCGGCCGGGTCCAGAAGGATCGTATGCAGGCACATTCCCCCGGCGCCCGGCTGCCAGGACGAGCCTGTGCCGTGGCCGCGCAGGCCTGCTAGCTCCTGCCACGTTTTACCGCCGTCTGCAGAGCGAAATAAAGCGGCGTCTTCAACCCCGGCGTAAACCGCATTCGGATCCGTCAGCGACGGCTCGAGGTGCCAGACTCGCTTGAACTCCCAGGGGTGCGGAGTGCCGTCGTACCATTGGTGCGTCGTAAGGGGTTTGCCAGTTTCGGGCGAAGTGTCGTACCCAAACCTGTTGCTCTCGCCCTTGGGCATCCCGTCCGGGGTGGTGAGCGGTTCGCCGGGAGGCGTTCCGGGTTGATGCCATGTCTTGCCGCCGTCATCTGAGCGCTGAATGATCTGCCCAAACCAGCCGCTGGATTGCGACGCATAGATCCGCTTCGGGTCCGCGGGTGAACCCTTGAGGTGGTAAATCTCCCAGCCCGCAAAGTGGGGACTGCTGATATTCCATTTTTCGCGTTTCCCGTCCGCCTCAAGGATGAACGCGCCTTTGCGTGTGCCCACCAGTACCCGTACTGCGCTCATAGCTTACTCCTTTCTGAGCTTTGGAACTGCTTTCGCCCAAACCTATGACCCACCGAGGGGGTTACGCCAACGGTCGCATCTACCCCTGCGGCACCTTAGGCTTGTGCACTTTGACTGCTGGTCGCTGCGTTGGTTCAACCCGAATTCCGCAGTGGAAAGTTTCTTAAGGAGCCTGGCGTGACCCTTTTGTCGCGAAGACAATAAGCCGCTGCCTCTGAGCGAACAACCATGGCCGGTGCGTAAAGTAGAAACCTTAAAGCCAGGGCGACAACTTGCCAACTCGCAACAAGGACTGCGCAACTGTGCGGTTGGGTGTCTTTGCCACTCCAGGCTCACCCCAGGACGGCACACACCGTATCCGCAACTGCGGAATTCGGGTTCAATTGTACGACTTATGATCGAGCGAGTTGAAGATACTGTCTGAGCCAAATCAATTTCAGGCTAGCAGATATTCGCTCAAACGAAAGGGGCGGCTCGATGCAGGGCAAGCACGATTGCCTCTCGGTGGGTCTTTGGCGTCGGCCGCTTAGCTCATCGGCCCGAATCGGCGGTAA
This sequence comes from Binatia bacterium, assembly GCA_041625275.1. Taxonomy (GTDB): domain Bacteria; phylum Desulfobacterota; class Binatia; order UBA9968; family UBA9968; genus JBFJNS01. The sequence continues at coordinate 2,074 of JBFJTQ010000233.1, forward strand.
GGTGGGAGCACGCTGAGTTCCGAGAACAAGACCATGGGAGCGGCGGAATGTTTTTACCAGGACAGCGACCGTGGTAACGGCGTTGGCTCGACGATCAGCGGGCGGCGGTTGGGCCAATTATGTGATTCGGTGCCAGTGGCCTGTGAACCCTAAGTCACGCCCCGGCGGACTACCGCTCCTCGCAGGCCGGCGCGTTAAAGCTCCGGCTTGAGTTCGGCAGATAATTCGTGCATCCCGCGCGCGACGGCTAGATCGTAGGCTGTCTTACCGGCGAAGCCCGGAGCGCCGGAGCCTCTCAAGGAGAGATCGGAGCCAACGCGGACGAGAAGACGCGCGATATCTGTGTGCCCGGCAACGACGGCGAGCATCAGGGCGCTCAGGCCATACTTCGCCGTGACGTTCAGATTCGCCCCATGAGCAAGCAGAATTTCGACTACACGCAGATGGCCCCGATGCGCGGCCATCATGAGCCCTGTTTGTCCGTAGCGATCGCGGGCATTCACATCCGCTCCACAACGAAGAAACTCACGCATGGCGTCTGCGTCGCCTCGCTTGATCGCAGCCTCCCAGGACGAATCCATACTTTTCTCTCGACGGCTATTCTCCAAGTCAAAGCCCGACACGTCGGCAGTTTATTCGGTGCCTCATTGCCGAGGCTAAGGTGAACCACTTCAACTATCGCCCGCCCATCAAAATCCTGTCAAGTGTTCGCATCAATTGTTCCTTTGGCGTGCTCTTCCATAACGGCAACGGGCCAACGATCGTGACCCCTCGTCACTCGCGGTCGGCTCACTTGGCATGGTCGGCGCAGACACGCTGTGTGACGGACGCTGAATCATCAGTCCCATAGGAGCGCTTGCGCCGCGTGGACTGCAAATCTTTCCATTACGACAATGTCCCCTGCCTTTCGGAGAGCCCTTAACTCTTGATCCCCTGATAGCCGGCCGGCTTCCGACACGCAATTAACCAAAAACAGCTTGCCGACATGATCCCCGACAGACCACACAGTATAACCAAGGGCGCGAACCGGCCGTCTATAATCATGCCTGCGAGCAGACCAAGGCTACCGCCAGCCAACAAAACGACCCATGCCTTAAGCCACCCACAGCTCAATAAGAGATAGTATCCCGGCACCCCAAGGAGCAACGTGACGGCGAACGCGTAGGGCCCTGTCAGCAGTACTGCGCTTACGACGTTTTCCTCCCAATTTAATTCTGGCGGATCTCCAAAGGCAATTAAACTACCGACCACAAAAGTCGCTGGTGTCATTAACGGCGCTAGACAAAATCCTAACCACACTTTTAACCTAGCCATGGTCACCTGCACTGTTGATCCGAGCCAGTGTTCAGCGTGGCCTATTCAGGCCGTTCGACCGTCCGCGGAATGGAAAAATCGTCATTTAATATATCAATAATCGACTTCCGCTGTCATGCATCAACGGCTCTCAACTGAAGGTGGCACCCTGCGACACCCGGCGAAAGGAAACTCAACTTGTGATTTCAATGACGATTGTTTAATCTAAAAATTGTACGGTTAGATATCCTGGTCATGGCTCATAGCAAACATAGTAAGAATCAGCAGAACGCCTCTTCCAAGAAGCTTAAACGATTTCGACTGCCTCTGGTCTTGGGTTTACTGGTCGTCGCCATGGTCGCGGGAAAATATTTTTACGCAAAGCCTACACCCAACGGTCCAATCGTGACGGTCTACAGGAGCCCAACTTGAGGTTGCTGCTCTAGCTGGGTGGGTCACCTAGAGTCCAATGGTTTCAGTGTCGCGCTAAAATCGGTCAGCGAATTCGAGCTTAACGCAGTCAAGCTCAAATACGGGATTCCAAGGTCGCTTCATTCCTGCCATACCGCCCTTGTTGATGGCTATGTTATCGAGGGGCACGTGCCGGCGGATCTTATCAACGGTCTCTTAAAGGATAAGCCGACTCTTACGGGTTTGGGCGTACCGGGGATGCCGATAGGGTCCCCTGGTATGGAAGGGCCCAACCCTCAACCGTACGAGGTTTTTGCCTTCAACAGCGACGGAACCGCTCGAGTTTACGCGCGAAGGTAATCACCTGACTGGAAACAATCAGGCGATTGCCACGCGCAAATCCCATATTTTGGTGCCAGGGTTGGATCCAATAGATTCCTGGGCACACCCCTGGACCCCGCTGGCATGCCTAATCGAGCACAGTGACGAAAGACCGGATTTCTGAGTTAAATCGTCCTGCATTTTCCCAGAAAGGCATGTGACCGACATTTTGGTAGTAGGAGATTTGGGCGTGCTTTAGCTTGCCTCCGTGATATTTGGCCATCTCCGGCAAGACGATCCGGTCAGCTTCACCATGCGTGAGCAAAACGGGCGTTGTGATTTTCACGAGAAGATCGTCGTTTTCAAGGTTACGCCCAAACAGTCTAGCCCGCACGTGGGGAGGTACGATCGCAGCACAACCCAGGAAGAAATAGAGGTCCTCCGGAGGCAGCTCTTCATAAACACTGAGACGCGCAAACTTCTGCAACGCGCTCACGCTTTGTCCGACTTCGGTCGAGCGGAAGCCACCCGCCAATGCAATAAAATCCTTGCCCATGAAAGGTAACGCTGTTTGCCCCAAACGGGAGACGGCGCCGACTAGATGAATGCCACGGATTTGTTCTTGACCATGATGGCGTATGTAGTCACAGATAATTTCGCCTCCATATGACCACCCCACGAGTACCGGGCGGTCGAGATCGAGGGACGTGATGACAGCTTGAATATCGTCTGCCCATAGCCGCGTTTCGCCGTAAGCGTCTAACGGCTTATCGGACAAGCCGTGTCCACGGTTGTCGAGCGTCACCAATCGAAAGTCATTCGCCAGGTCGGATGTCATCTGCTTCCGCCAGCAGAGCCGACAATGGGAAAATCCATGGATAAAAAAAAGGGCTTTTCCGTTGGGATTGCCGTCTTCCTCCACGTGCAATTGAACCCCGCCGCCTCCCGAGACTTTATAACTTTGCATTAAGCATTCCTTCCTCATGCCAGGGCCGATTGGCATCTGTTCTTGCACTCTTATCACGAGGCATCAATATCACGGTTGAACGTTTGTGTCCGGAAAATAAAATTTCATCAACAGTCAGCCGCTGACTGAGTGGCGCTCGCATGTCCCGCAAACTCAGTGCATGGACGGCTCATCTTAAAAAAGCCCCGGGGTAACGCGTGCGCGCTAGCCATGGCTGCCAGTAAAAAGATGCGGGCGGCACATCTGCTAGTCACCCAAGCCACGCCACCAGAGCAGAATCCAGATGACAAACAGAATTCCAG
>JBFJTQ010000234.1:0-5353 GCA_041625275.1 Binatia bacterium
CTCTTGCCGCTTGAAGAGCTTGAGGGGCCGATGCCATTGCCGGCCCTGTTCCTGCGCTTTATCGGTTTGGCCGAAGTTCTGGGCGCGACTGGCCTGATATTGCCTAAGCTTCTCGGCATCAGGCCGGGCCTTACGCCGCTGGCGGCGGCTGGGCTAGTGATTATCATGACCGGTGCGACAGTAATCACGTTGGCAAGCGGTAGTATCATGACGGCGCTGTTCCCGCTGGTGGTGGGGTTGCTCGCAGCGTTTGTCGTTTACGGCCGCTGGCGGTTGGTGCCTTGATTTAACTTCGCGATTTGCAGGACGACTCGTCAAAGCAGCATCCGGAAGATTGCTACGTGGGGCAAGAGTTTTGCCGAAAGCCGGATGTGCAGCGAAAGCAACACCTCTCGCGGGCCAAGAACGGTGGAGGATATTGACGGAGCGGGCGACATAGAACTGACGACCCAGCCTTTTCCCCTCCGAATTTATACCCTCGAACCCTGACATTGTTCTTTTGCTACAACTACAACAGGGCGCTGAGCAATAGCTGAACCGGCCGCTACGAAGGAAATGGGCTTGTGCCTTCGCCGCTTCGGGCTGGCCTCCTTGCACGGCAAAGGTTGTCAATCTCGGCGGAAGAATCGGAGATGAGGCAAAGTTGCTATAGCGGTGTCCCTTCGCTTAAGATGATGTTTATGGATCACCTAGGAGGATCCCTGAGCGAGACAGGGCCGACGCCGCGCCGGATTCTTTGGGGTGCAGGGACCCCGCGCACGATGAGGGCGCACTGGATACTTCACGAGCTGGGCCTGCCGCATGAAAGGCACCCTTTCGGACCCCGAAGCGGGGAAACCCAGACGGCGGAGTTCACGAGATTGAACCCGGGACAGAAAATCCCCGTCCTGCAGGACGGGGATTTCACCTTGACTGAAAGTGCGGCCATCGTGACCTATGCGGGAGAGAAGTATGGCGCGCCGGGGACTCTGGTGCCGCTTCCCGGCACCGAAGAACGAGCACGGTACTATCAGTGGTGCTTCTTCGTCATGACCGAGTTGGACGCCCATACCCTCTATATCATTCGCAAGCACACGGACCTGAGCCACTTGTATGGCGAAGCTCCGGAGGCGGTGAGAGCCGCGAAAGAAGGATTTAGGAGGCAGGCAGGCGTGGCGGACCTCACGCTGTCGTCCGGGCGCCCGTTCCTCCTCGGCGATACATTTACGGGTGCCGACATCCTTCTCACTACCTGCCTCGTATCGGCCGTGCGCCGCGGAATTCCCTTGACCGATGCGTTGCGGCATTACATGGAGCGAATGAAATCTCGTGATGGCTACCACCGCGCCGATCAGGCCAACCAAATATCATGAGCGGCTGAGATCCGCTCGATTTCTAATTTTAGCTCATGAGATCGCGTGGGTGAATTTCACCGCAGCGGGCGAGGTCGAAAATCTGTTAATATTTGGCTTAAGCAGGCATCTAAGAGGGCAACCATGAAGTTTCTCGCCAGTCAGATCACGTATTTCCTCAGCGAAAAAGGCACCCGGCAAAACATCGGCGCGCTGCTCAAATACCTGGCGTTTCTAACGGCGTTGATCGCTCTCTACTCGGTTATCTTCCACATGATCATGTTGTATGAAGGCCGCTACCACTCGTGGATCACCGGCATTTACTGGACTCTCACGGTGATGACCACACTGGGCTTCGGCGACATCACCTTCACGGGCGACCTCGGCAGGCTGTTCAGTATTCTCGTTCTGCTGTCCGGCATCGTGCTGCTGCTGATTCTGCTGCCATTCATGTTTATCCGCCTTTTCTACGCGCCATGGCTCGAGGCGCAGGTTCGTTCGAAGGCCCCGCGCGCGGCGGCTGAGAACGCGCACGGACACGTGATCATCTGCGCCTACGACGCTATCGCCCCGGGACTCATCGAGCGGTTGCGGCTCAACGAAATACCCTACTACGTTATCGAGCCCGATCCGACGAAGGCGGCACAGATGCACAGCGACGGCATCTCCGTGGTCACCGGCGATGTCGATGGCAATCAAACGTACCAGAAGCTCCGAGTTTCCCATGCGCGGCTCGTTTTCGCCAACACTTCCGACACGCTCAACACGAACATCACCTTGACGGTCCGTGAAGTCGCCCCCAAGGTGCCGATCGTAAGCCGGGTCGACGAGGAAGACTCGACCGACATCCTCGAACTCAGCGGCTGCACGCACGTGATTCCGCTGCACAAACGTTTGGGCGAACGGCTCGCCAACCGCGTCAATGCTGGCCACGCGCAGAGCCACGTGATCGGCAACATCCGGGATCTTCAGATCGCGGACTTTGCCGTGTACAACACCCCGCTGGTCGGCCGCGCCATCGGTGATTTGGGGCTCGAAAAGGTTATCGGCATCCACATCATAGCCGTCTGGGAACGTGGCCGGCTGGAGCCCGCACGTCCCGAGACGGTGCTCTCTAAGGACAGCGTCGCCGTAGTCGCTGGCACCGCCGACCAGTTGCTGGAACTCGACACGCTGCTCGTCATTTACAATACTAACTACAACCCGGTTCTGGTCATCGGCGGCGGCAAAGTGGGGCGGGCGGCGGTTGGCGCCCTCAAGGAACGGGAAATCGCTGTTCACCTTTTGGAGCGCAACGAGGCCATGCGTGGCCGTATGGCGGGCATCGCGGATCAAATTTTCATCGGGGACGCCGCCGATCGCGAGGTGCTGATGCGCGCAGGACTGAGCGAAGCGCCGGCGGTCCTGCTCACCACTAATGACGACAACATGAATATCTATCTCTCGGTCTATTGCCGACGCTTGAATCCTAACCTGCGGATTGTCAGCCGCATTACGCACGAGCGGAATATCGAGGCGATCTACCGTGCCGGCGCGGATTTTGCGATCAGCTACGCTTCGCTTGGCGTGGAGCATGTCTTCTCTCAGCTCCACAGCCGCGAGTTGCTGATTTTAGGTGAAGGATTCGAGCTTTTTTCCGTTCTCCTACCTCCCTCTCTAGCCGGCCGGACCCTCGCGGAAAGCAAGATCGCCGACGTGACCGGATTAGACGTTATCGGGATTCAGCGGAATGGGCGACTCGTGACAAGCCCGGCCCCGTCTACGATTCTCGTTGCGGAAAACGAGCTTCTCATGATGGGAAGTACGCGTGCCCGAGAGGCGTTCGTCAAGGCCTTCTGGCGGTGACGGCTCACTAGGCGACATCCGTCAAAGCCCTGCAGAAGTGCGACGAGACGCCATTGCCAATATGCGAATTCCGCTCCCGGCGATCGGATAAATATCTAGTGCGCCGCGAAAGCAAGGAAAAAGGCATCTGCAGCGGCAGAAACGTTCCTGCCGGTTTCACTGACGGAACAAATTCGTTCGATGAAACTCACATTCCGAAAATCTTGTGGAATTTCCTTTCCCAGCTCTTAATCTCGTCGGACGTGGGGACATCCATCAGGACCAGTTGATCTATCTTAACATCCTCGAAGCGAGACTCCACATCCGGGTGAACTGTATACTCGCCATCACTATCGGCAAAGATTTTGAGTGGTTCTGGTTGTAAGAAGACATCGATGTAAAGGCGTGCGGCATTTGGATGTAAAGCATCCTTGTTTACACCCAAGGCGCTCACAGAGGCGAGGTACTTGTCCATGCGTACGTAATCAATCGGCCCGCCGTATTGGAATTTTGCTTTTATATATGCGATCGCGGCAGGCACTTCACCGGTGATCAGGGTGCGAACCGCCGGGCTCATGGAACGACCCAATCGAGGCTTCTGCTTTGCCCAGCCTTCGACCACCTCTAACCAGTTTTTCCCTAACAGCTTGTGAAGGCTGATGACAAACTGGAGTGTTGTCGTATGGATCGCGGGATTCGCCATGGCAAAGTTTTCATGCCATTTGGCATCGAGAAGATCTTCCCAAGTTTTGGGTGCCTCGTTTTTTTTCAAAAGGTTAATGTTGTAGTTGATTCCCACCGGCAAAACACGCCAGGTTGTCATCAAGCCATGAGGATCCCTGAATTGATCGGGAAATATTTCTGCTGCGGGTGGGCTAAACTTGTCCAGGATCCCCTTTTCTCTGATGGTATACATAACGCCTCGGTTTCCCATCACCACGTCGAAGAGACTTTTTCCAGCCCTCGCCTCATTAAGGACACGGTTTACGATACCGGTCGCCGAGCCTCTCCAGTGTTTCACTTTGATTCCGTACTTGTCTTCAAACATGTCGCCGATCTTTTTCGCGGTCTTAATTGAAAGAGCGGCGTATAAGGTAAATTCACCCTCTTGCTTGGCGGCCTCGATCATTTTGGGAGTGATTTGGCCGTAGGCGTAGGAGGCTATGAATAGCAGCGCAACTGTAATGGTTGGGAAGATGCTTGTCTTACCTTTCAAGAACGTCCGCAGCGTCATGACCACCTCCTGATTGAAAAATGACTGCTAATAGTGGACAGGCTTGACTCCCCCAGAAGAGAACACGCTAGCTTCGCTCTACTATCACCTTATCGAAAACGAAATTTTTATGTCAACGCTAGCGCGGCCACGTTTATGAAACGATGGGATCTGCGGTCGAAGGGATGCGACATACAATTTGTGATTGATGAGGGCATGCGCCTGCAAACAGTTCACGTCTGACGTGATCGCGCACCTCGCCTATGGGTCACTCACGTGCTGCAGTGGTAGCCACGCGTTCAAGGTTCCATACTCAAAATTTGAGGTTCAGGCGAGGAATCGATTTTGGGTCAAAGAGAAGGGGAGTCAATCGGCGAACCGCTCGTCGGTTATGACTAATCGGGGGTTATGGATGGCGCGTGATTGACAAATTGCCCAGATATCCAGGCAGGACTCCTAATATCCGCTCGAATATTTTCTCGGCTTGAAATAACTTGCGTTGACCTCCCTGACTGTCGTGGTCTGTAGACAGGCGGGACAAATCTCGGCCCATGCGGACTGCCGCCTCTCTACCTTGATAGTAACCTGAAAGGTGAACGAGAATGCGATAGCCCATGCGCTCATAGAAGAGCCGAGCTCCTTCGTTCCCCGCGCGCACTTCCAGGGCGACGCGGGTTATGCCCGCAACAACCGCGCATTGCTCGAGCCACTGAAGGAGTTGACTTCCGACGCCTGCACGTCTGTGGGGCGGAGTCACCGCGAGCAAGTCCAAGTGTGCGTCCTCGTCTCCGTACCGCATGATGGCAAAGCCGGCGATCTTCTGATGAAGGCATGCGACGAGCACGTTGACATTGGCGGCCCGAATACTTGCTTCTATACGCGCGGGGGTCCAGCGCCAAACGAGACCGTATTCAATCAAATCCCGTGACAAATGGGCGATGGCGGCAGCCTCCCTTGGTCGCGCCAATCGCAAAGTTGGGCGAGA
>JBFJTQ010000235.1:0-5352 GCA_041625275.1 Binatia bacterium
AGCGAAGAACTAAAGGCGTACGCGATGAGCGCGCCTCCGGTTAGTAAGACCGGCTCGCTATTGATCCGAGCCTCAGGACGAGAGAACCGACAGGCCATGTACGCTAAGACGAGGAATACGCTGAGGTATTTGAGTTTTGATTCACCGATTACCGATATTCTCTACTCGGGCCGCAATGGGCATGCGGTAGCGTCTGCGTGCCAACGCGATAATTCTTTTCAGGATTGTTCAATATTAGACAGCAATTCCTGCTGAATCAGCGCAGCCTGACAAGTAAAAGACTCTGATGGGTGAACCGGAGCGTAAGCCTTTCCTGGAAGAATGAAGGCAATATGGCGCTTCATGCGGTTGATGTCCGAAACGGCGTGATCCAAGGGTGAGTCGGCAGTACAAACGCGTGGACAACAGGCGTTTTTTTCTGATCGAAGCCCGTTCCGCGAAACAGGCGTGGGCAAAGGCCGGCCCCGCGTCGGGAGCGGTTGGCAGCGCCGTTTGCATTTGCTGCGGCCATCGCCGTTGTAGCGCTTGTGAAGAATGCTCCGTCTCAAAACAATACTCGGATTATTGGATTTGTCACGGCTGCGGGGAGTTAACCCGGCGTGTTCAAAATGTCGCATTTAAGGGAGGTGTCTAATGGATTGGGAGAAAATTAAACTAGGCTCGTGGGGTGCCGTCGGCGGCGCGCTCGTAACCATGTATGTCGGTTTCAACTTTGGCGGATGGATGACCAACGGTAGCGCCGAAGCGATTGCGAAGGAGACCGCTGCCACTGCGGTGGCCGAGCGTCTGGGGACGATTTGCGTGGCGCAGTTCAACCAGGACACGGCGAAGAGCCAGAAACTCATCGAAATGAAGGACAAAGACCCTTGGGAGATCGGCCGCTATATAGACAAGCAGAGTTGGGCGATCATGCCGGGCGACGACAAGCCCGAAAGCGGGGTTGCGGATTCCTGTGCCAAACAGCTGTCGACGAAGAGCTAACCCTCATCCGACATTTTTTCGGACCGGCTCAGGCCCGCGCGCCCTTCCGCGGTGGGTAAATTGACAGTGCCTTGAGGGCCACGAGGCCACCTGGGGTGATGTTTCAGACAGCCGGGGCCTGCACGCAACCCGTATGCTCGCGTGCCCACGGCTTGCGGTCTTGCCGACCTCGCCGGTGAGCTGTTTTCCGGGAGTTCTTATCGGATCAAGGCTGATCGCTCTGCGTGGGTGCAGTTCTAGTGAGGACTTAGTACGGTGACCCGACGATAGGGACTCCGGAAAGGAGGTATGCGATGGGCGACAAAGGGAAGAAGGATAAAGACAAGGCTCGGAAGCAGAAGATCGTGAAGCAAAAGCAATCTGCCCAAAAAGCGCAAGAGAAAGTTGCAATAAAAACCCCTTTGCAGAAAGCGCAGTGACATGGCGGCTTTGCATAGAGTCGCGAGGGGGTGTGCGCGCGGTGCGCTCGACCCCGCCACTCTAAACAATCTTTTGTGATCTTGCTCCTGTCCTCGTGATTCACGATGAGAGTTGACGCGCCGGCCGCCGTTGCGCTGCTTGTTCTAAGGAAGAACAGGGACAGGTTACTTTTGCGTTTCCTTGCTTCCGGTGCCGGGGGTCCGGAGATGGATACAGAGCCTGAGGCTCCAATGCGGACTGGCTCCCCTGCGTAATTGCTTACACTGTCTCACATGGCCACGAGGAGTATGCTACGGAAAGCACTCCTGTGGAGCCTGCGTATACGCCCCGAGCGGCTCAATAATTCTTTTCAAAACCGTCCAAAAGTGGACAGCAACCCCTGTCGAGTCAGGGTAGGTTAAAAGTAGTTAAGGCGAAGGGTTTCGAGAGACGACTGGCAACCGTAGGTTAACCAGTCTGGTACTTTGACCGGAGCCACTCAAGTGCGTTACCCGTGGCCGTCCGGGCTGTAGCCGAAACCGAAATCGTCCGACATAGAAAGTTCAGGTAACCATGAAAATATCGATTGGTAGCTCTGTAAACTGGAAAATTCCGAGCTTGTCCAGTCTGTGGAGCGCCAAAACGCCGCAGGAAGCCGGTCCACGAGAGTCTGTAAAGAAATTCCTCGCCGACCTGCGGGCTAACTACCAAGCGAGAAAGAAAACCGAGGCGCCGATGGAAAAGAAAAAGCGGCAACTTTCCATCGGGTACTTCATTCTGGCGTTTTTTGCCATCCTGATGATCCAAAACTATCTCGGCAGTCACCATCTCGAGATCATCAGCTACAGCCAATTTAAATCTCTCGTTAAAAAAGGTCTCGTCAATGATCTTGCAATCGGCGAGGCGACCATCCATGGCAATATGAAGGGAGAGGCGGTCAGGGAGATTTTCACGCCGGAGAAAATAAAAGATATTTCTCAGGAGGTCATTGAAGGCAAAAGACTTCTCCCGTTTGAAACCGTGCGCGTGGAGGACCCCGGCCTGACTGCTGAACTTGAAGCGGCAAGAGTACCTTTCAAGGGACAGTTACCCAATACCTGGCTGCCGACCCTTTTGTCCTGGGTGGTGCCAGTCGCGCTGTTTCTTCTACTGTGGAGCTATATTGGCAAGAAGATGGGGTCAGCAAGCAGCGGCTTGATGCAGATCGGTAAAAGCAAGGCAAAGGTCTACATTGAGAAAAAAACCGGTGTAACATTCGCCGATGTCGCGGGGATCGACGAGGCCGAGGAAGAGGTCGCCGAGGTTGTCGGATTTCTAAAAGATCCGGAAAAATATCAAAGGCTGGGCGGCCGTATTCCCAAGGGCGTTTTGATCGTCGGCCCGCCGGGCACGGGGAAAACCCTCCTCGCGCGCGCAGTTGCCGGTGAGGCCGGCGTTCCGTTCTTCAGCCTGTCCGGTTCTGACTTTGTCGAGATGTTTGTCGGAGTCGGGGCTGCTCGGGTAAGAGACCTTTTTATGCAAGCAGTAAAGCATGCCCCCAGCATCATATTCATCGATGAACTCGACGCCATAGGAAAGGCCCGGGGAGTGAACATGCTCACCAGCAACGATGAACGGGAACAAACCCTCAATCAGCTCTTAGCAGAGATGGACGGGTTCGATCCGAACCAAGGGGTCATTATCATGGCCGCCACCAACCGGCCGGAGATTTTGGATGCCGCGTTGTTACGTCCCGGCCGATTTGACCGCCAAATTCTGGTGGATCGTCCCGACATCAAGGGACGCACGAAAATCCTTCAACTGCATGCGAAGAAGGTGAAACTCTCCCCTGATCTGGATTTGGCAATCGTGGCGGCCAAAACCCCGGGCTTTGTCGGCGCCGATCTCGCCAACATTGTCAACGAGGCTGCGTTGCTGGCGGCGCGTCAGGACAAGGAATTTATAGAGATGGCGGAATTTGACGAGGCGATCGAAAGAGTTGTTGCGGGACTGCAAAAGAAGAGCCACGTCATCAATCCCAAAGAGAAAAAGATCGTCGCCCATCATGAATCCGGTCACGCGCTCGTGGCCGAGTTAGTGCCTGGCGCAGACCCCGTTGCCAAGATCTCCATAATCCCGAGGGGCATTGCTGCCTTGGGGTACACAACCCAACTGCCGACTGAAGATCGCTATCTCATGACACGTTCTGAACTGCTCGCACGAATCGACGTCCTCTTGGGAGGAAGAGTCGCGGAGGAGATTATCTTTGGCGACGTATCCACCGGCGCGCAGAACGATCTTCAGCGAGCGACGGAGATTGCCCGGACGATGATCACCCAGTTCGGCATGAGTGAGAAACTCGGCTTGGCGTCCCTCGAAGGACCGCGCCATTCTACGTTTCTGATGGTACCCACCCAAAGCCCCAAAGAGTATAGCGAAGAAACTGCCCGGCTTATCGACGAAGAGGTAAAACGCATACTGACCGAAGCTCATACCAGAGTTCGAGATCTCCTAATCACTCGCCGCACGGCATTGGAAGAGTTGGCCAAACTGCTGCTGGACAAGGAAGTCGTCGACCGGCCGGCTTTGCAAGCGATCCTTAAGGTGCGGAGCATCGACAGTGTCAAGGACAAAAAGAGATCCACGCCGACACGTGAAAGTGAGAGCGCTGAAGGAAAAGTGGAGCGAGAATAGCAAAGGTATGAAAAACCGACCGACGACGATCCGAGAAAATCGGGAGACAGAGTCATGAAGAACGAAAAGGACCGATTCGGCGAGAATTTTGACGCGCGAGCCAATGAAGACAGCTATTTTGCCGCGAAAGAACACGAACTGATTGAGGGGATGAAGGCCGAGTTTCAGAAACATGAAGCGGCCAGACGTGAAGCGCAGATAGTGAACTGTCCAATCTGTCCAGGAAGGCTTGAAAAATACGGGTTTAAGGGATTTGCTTTAGATCGCTGCGCAAGCTGCGAAGGAATCTGGCTCGAAAAAGGCAAGTTGGCGGCGATTCTGAGACAGGCATCGCGGGGTCCATTGGGAGCTTTCCTCGATCGATGCTTTGCCAAGGATGAAACGGCAAAGAAGACTTAGTTTAGCCTCACCAGTTAGCGAGTAGACCGGCCGCGCAAGCCCCGCGATCATGCTATTTAAGATGGTCCACTATTAGACAGAAACTTCTCCCGAGTCGGCATAAGTTTGAGTTCCTCAGGGTAAGGCGTCGATCGCATTTCTTTTTCATCTTACGGGGGAACTTGATCGCCTGGGTATGCGCGGCGCGCGCTAGGATGACCGTGAGGTATGTGGATTGAAGATGCTATTTCCTCAAAATCTGCTACGGAAAGTGCGTTCACCAACTATTGCTCATTCGGAAATCGAAGAACCGATTCGGGCTGAACTCTTCAGCAGCGAGCGACTTGAGCAGCACGGCGAAAGCCTTGCCGCCGCCCAGCGCGTGACGACTACACCGCGGAAGGGTCGTCCGCTGTTACCCCGCGTTCAGTCCAACGGGCGCGCGCTGCTCGAATCGTATCGTGCCATCGCCCAGGCAATCCGTGAGGAGCGCGCGATCACCCCTGCGGCAGAGTGGCTGGTTGACAATTACCATATCGTGGACGAACAACTACGTGAGATCCATAACGACCTGCCATCCGGCTATTACCGAGAACTGCCCAAGCTGGCCGACGGTCCGCTTCAGGGGTACCCACGCGTCTATGGCTTGGCCTGGGCTTTCGTCGCCCATATGGACAGCCGGTTTGACCCGGAGACGCTCCGTCGGTTCGTGCGCGCCTACCAGCGTGTGCAGCCATTGACGATCGGTGAGCTCTGGGCGGTCGCTATCACCTTGCGGGTGGTGCTCGTGGAGAATCTCCGGCGCTTGGCGGAGCGCATAGTGCTTGGACGGGCCGCGCGCCAGGAGGCCGACGCGGTTGTCGACCGGCTGCTCGGGCTCGGCAACTACTCGGTGGAGCCCGCAGCGACGGTCTTGCGACG
>JBFJTQ010000236.1:0-5334 GCA_041625275.1 Binatia bacterium
CTAAATAAGAGAATGGTTATGTCTATGACCCTGAGAATTAGACTGCCGATCGGGCAGAACATGGATAAATTACGTGCTTCAAGCACGCTCTGGTCGGTTTGTCCTTAAGGTATCTTTCGCAGGGAGAGACGGATTAGAGGCCTTCAGCGATTGGTTTTTCCTCTTTCAGAAGGCCCGATACTGAAGGAAGATGCTTCACGCTATAGGTTAACAGGGATGGTGTCAACTCCCCAGACGCCTTATTTTTGTTGTGATTCCGTAGAGCTCGCGGGGAGTGGAAAATAGGGCGGCTAGAGAAAGGGGTCGGAGTGACATAGTGGAGCAATGAAACGGCCACGGCTCTTAGGTTCTAGTCCGTTCGTGCCGAAAATTCCTGGAGCGCAGGAGGCCCGCCAGGCCTACGATATCATTAGGTCGTGGTGACAGTCGCGCGACGGTTTTTCACACGGCTCAAGCCTGCGACGTGTTTCCCAACCTTAACCGGTGACCGACCGGAATTTCCAATCCTGATCGGGTTCGCGACGGCGGCTCGACAGTGTAAACACCCTGGCGTTCAATGGTGGGCGACTGACGGATCATGTGCTTCAAGGAGAGAATAGATGGCGGCAGTCTTTTCGTAACGGAACACGAACACCTTTGTTGCTATCCGGCGCTCGTCTCATTCAATACCCGCTTGCGAGGACGCTCCGAATCAAGGAATCCTCAACGATCTCTTTCGGGTTCATCTTCCGGAGATTCGGATTGGCCTTGGCAAGAATCTGATGAATCTTTTTGACCCCCGCAGCCTTGGGAACCAGATCATTACTGTACAAGTGCTGAATCGCGTGGTAACTGACTTCCGCTTCTTCAGCTCGGCTCAAGCGGAGATGCCTCATGATCGTTTGAATGACGCCCGATTTGTTCTCGGGGTTTTTCACGTAGCGGACCGCATCGAGCGTGCCTTTGATAATTCCCTCGATGGTTTTCGGATCTTGGCGCACAAACTGCCGTCGCGTCGTGAGCGAGGGCCCCAGGTACGATATGGGCGCGCGACCCAAATCCACGAACGCCGTAAATCCTTTTTTCTTCAACGGTTCGCTAAACGCATACCCCAACCAGGAAGCTTGCACCCGTCCCGACTCCAGGGCTTGCGCGCGCGAGGGTTGATCCCCCAGCACCACGAATTGAATTTTATCCCTGTCGGGATCGAGATTGAGGTAATCAAGGGCCAGCATATTGTTTGCCCATCCACCGCCTCCAATGCTTTGGATCGCCACCCGCTTCCCTCTGAGATCGTCCGGCTTCTGAATCTCGGGGCGCGCCATGAAAATTCCCTCACCGCGGCCGATGACGTTAGCCACGACAAAGACATCCAGTCCGGCTGCAGCCCCGTTTAGCACGTTGTTGGCGCTGGTAAAGACCATTTGGACATCGCCCGAGGCCATCGCAGACATGAACAGAGGGCCGCTCCGCATGTAAATAGCCTCCACGTTCAGGCCGTGTTTGCAATCAAATCCCTGCTCGATGCCGAGCCACACCGCTGTTGGTATTTCACTTGTTATGCCGTAGGCAACGCGGAATAAGGGCGCCGGTTGAGCGCCACTCGGCAATGCCAGAACCATCAGCACGAAAACCGCGAGCAAGAAACTATTCCTGGTGCGCACAACAACAGCTCTCACGGCCCGAAGAAATCTAGCGGCAGAAGCGATAGGTGACCTCATACGGACCTCCCTGAGACAAAAGGAAGCGGAGTGAGGTTCTGCACTGCAACAATCTATGATTCCAGCAGCCTCGACGCCGCTCTTACGGTTTGCTGCCTAGAGACTGAACGATCGAGAGATCAGCATGAGCTTATACTCTTCGGGTCAATTGCGTGCAACGATATTTTTTTGCTTGGCGGCGGGAGACCGCTTTTGCGGTTGTCAGTTACGGCCAAGGGGTGCTAAGAGTTGGCTGTGCCGAGAAAGACTGGCGTACGACGCTTGCGCGGCTACAAGGCATGCGGCGGACAGGAGAAGCGAACCGCGACAATGTTCCAACCCGCGGGAGCCGCCGGCTGTGGATCCCTCGCTCGTCGCTGAACAGAGCCGACGGTTAGCTCGACCGAACGACATCCCCTGGACGGGCAGTCACGATTGTGGGCGGGCCCGTAAACCAGAATGAGCGTTTTGGGAGGCCGACGGATAACTCAAACGCCGTCGACGTCGGGGGGCTTCGAGTCACGCAGACGAAACGTCCATAGGTATAACGAAGAACTTCTATGATTTAAGGAGGACGCCATGGAAAGGGAAATAGAGCGCGTCAGGGAACGAGAGCCTGAGCCGGAAAACTACTACGACTTCATGCTGCGGTGGAAGATGGAGAAAACCCGCCAGAGGCAGGAGGGCCTGGTCCTGATCAAGGGCAAGGAATTGCCCTGGGAGCAGAGCCGTCATGGGTTGGGGAAAATGTATACCGGGCCCGCCAACTGGGACAAGGTCGCGGCTCCAGGCTGGATCGTTACGCGTACCGGCATGGAAAAAATCAGGCGCGGCAAGCACAGCCATACGGGCGGAGGCGTGCTCTTCTATGTTCTCGAGGGTCACGGCTGCACTGTCAACAACGATATCCGGATGGAATGGAAGCGAGGAGATCTGGAGCTGATCCCGATCACGCGCTATGAAAACGTCCACCAGCATTTCAATCTGGACGAGGGGCAACCCTGCGGCAAGCTGGTGGTCCGGTTTTGGCCCTTCATGGAGCCTCTGGCTTATGAGACAAGACAGGTGGACGATTCCCCCGACTGGAAAGGGCCGAGAAACGGTCAACTCTACCGGCCCGAGGGCTTCGTGCCGGAGACCGCCAGAGTACATGGGTACGACATCTCTTTTGATAAGCCGCCGGCAACGCTGCTCGACGATCTGTTACGCCGGAGGAACGAGTGGCGAGAGCGAATGAGCAAAGCGAAGTTCGTGATCGAGGAAAAGGACTGCCGGCTGGAACGAAATCGCATGGGACTTTACCGCTGGTACATCCACCCCGCGTTCACTGATGTGGGGTGCCGGCATATCCTCTTCTGGACGCAGGATATCCCGCCCGGGAGCCGAAGCGGCCAGCAGAAACATCAGGGGGCGCGGATTCACTACGTCGTCGAAGGCAAGGGGTACACCCTTCTCAACGGAGTGCGTTACGACTGGGAAGAGGAAGATTTGCTCATCGTGCCCATTCGAAGAGGCGGCACGATCATTCAACACTTCAACGCGGACCCCGCCCGCCCGGCCAAGTTGGCGGTGGCAGAGCCTAACTGGTACGACATCTTAGGAGTGGACATGGCTTGCGGCCTCGAGCAATTGGAGAACTCGCCGGACTATCCTTGAGCGGCGACCGAGGAGATGGCCCATTACAGGGCCGAGGTCTCGCGGCACCGAGCCTGTGCCGTGGGCCGTCCTTCAAGGACGCCTCACGGCACTCTGACGCAAAGCAATATTTCTTATATTCACGCTGAACGAGCAGAGGAGTGACATGGTGTTATTAACCGTGCATAGAGGGCTTGCCGAATACAATGGCAAATGCCTCGCTTTTCTTGATCCTTCTGCCATGGCGGAAGCGAACATCGGCATCAATGACGTCATCGAGATCCGCAGCCATTCTGGCAGAACGGCGCTCGCAAAAGTTGGGACCCCCATTCCCGAGGAGGCAGGGAAGGGTACGATCCGTCTCGACCGCTACCTGCGCGAGGCGATTAAAGTATCGCTTAAAGACGGAGTACAGATAGAGAAGACTATTGCCCAGCCCGCCATTCGGGTCTGTCTCAAGCCCTTGATCAATCTATCCCTTTCCTTGCGCCAATTGCAGAGCCATCTGCAAGAGACTTTGACAGCGGATTCGCTGCCGGTTTGCGAAGGCTCCATTATCTTTGCGAGTCTCCCCGCAGCGGCGGGTGGGGCTCCCTTCAAAGTCGCGGTGGTTGAGCCTGGTCCAGGTGTCGTCACACCCGCCACCAAGATCGAGTTCGTCTCCCGCACGGGCACGGTGGACGAGGAGCACAAGCATGAGCATGGAATCATCTCCGAAGTAACCTATGAAGACGTGGGCGGGCGGCAAAATGAAATCAAGGCGCTAAAAGAGCTGATAGAGATACCGCTTCGCTTCCCGCAAGTTTACTCCCACCTGGGAATCGCCCTCCCGCGAGGCGTCATCTTTCACGGCCCCCCCGGTGTCGGCAAGACGCATCTGGCATTGGCCGCTGCCAATGAAATTGACGCCCATTGCTTCTACATCAATGGCCCTGAAATCGTCAGCAGCCAGTTCGGTGAGACGGAAACAAACCTGCGCGAGATTTTCCATGAAGCCGGCCACCATACGCCATCCATAATTCTTATCGACGAGCTTGATGTGATAGCCCCCAAGCGCAGCGAAGGCGGATCCCCCACGACGATGAGAATGGTGTCCCAGTTGTTGACTCTGCTTGACGGTCTAAAGAAAATGGAGGGCGTCATCGTTATCGGCACGACCAATCGTCTTGACTCGGTAGACCCCGCGACTCGCCGTCCCGGCCGCTTTGACCGCGAGATTTTCTTTGGCCCCCCAGATAGCGCCGGACGACTGGAGATCCTGCGTATTCACAGCCGGGCCATGCCCCTTTCGGAGCAGGCGTTTGACTATCTCGATGAGCTGGCACAGGTGCTCCATGGTTTCGTCGGCGCCGACTTGATGGAGTTGTGCCGCGAAGCCGGTCTGAATGCTATGCGTAGGAAGTTCGGTGATGGCACGGCATATGCCAGCTTCCCGCAGGCGGCCTTAGAGGAGCTGACGGTGGAGAAGGCAGACTTTGAGCAGACGTTGGCCAAGGTTCGCCCTTCGGCGATGAGGGAAGTTCTGGTGACCGTGCCGGACGTCAGTTGGGATGACATTGGCGGCCTTAACGAAACCAAAGAGGAGCTCAAGGAATTGGTTGGGCTGTCGCTCAAAAAGACGGGAGGTTTGACGCCAACCAAAATAAAACCTCCCCCTGGTATCCTGCTGCACGGTCCACCTGGAACCGGCAAGAGCATGTTGGCTCAAGCTGTGGCACGGGAATTCCAGGCCAACTTTATTCTGGTCAAAGGTCCCGAAATCTTTTCAAAATGGTTGGGGGAATCGGAAGCCGAGCTGCGATATATCTTCCAGCTCGCTCACCGCGTGGTTCCCTGCATCATTCTCTTCGAGCAAATCGACACGATTGCGCCGCGAAGGGGCAGGGATGCCGGCGTGCAAGCTGCTGAGAGGGTAGTAAGCCAATTTCTCGCTGAAATGGACAGTATCCAGCCCATGAGCGGTCTCGTTGTTTTAGGAACGACCAGCCGTGTTGATTTGATTGACCCGGCTCTCCTTCAA